>JAWLGW010000030.1:0-16508 GCA_041690735.1 Planctomycetota bacterium | reverse complement strand
AGGGCGCCGGGGTCCTCCTCGCTCACGGCCACCGGCGCCGCTTCGACCGGCCAGGGACCCGGCGCAGGGCGGAGCACGGCGCGGCCCTCCTCGGCCACGGCCGACGCCGCCGAGGGCCACGCGTGGCCTGCGCCCGGCAGCGCCTCCGGCTCGAGGGCGTAGCGGCGGATCCCGCCGCCGCTGAAGGCGACCTCGAGGAGGAGCTGGCCCTGGGCGGTGCGCGCCGCCCGCAGCAGCCGCTGAGGCTTCGCCAGGGGAGCGCTCTGCGCCGGGCGCGCGAGGGGGGGCGCGTTCCACTTCGTCAGCAGCTTGGCCGTGACGCAGCCGGGCGCCACCAGCAGCAGGAGCACGGGCAGGGCCACCCAGCTGCGCGTCGTCATGCGTCCCCCTCTTCGCCTGGTGAGAGGCGGACGCGGCGATCGGTTGCGGAGCCGTGACCTCGGAGGTTACGCCCGGTGACGCGTTAGCTGTGCTTTCTCCTCCACCGACCCTGTCGCCTTCCGGCGCATACTCCAGCGCGTCCTCCGCGCGCCCCCCGCGTGCCCCAACCCAGGGTAGGGGCAACCCCCTGTCGGCGGGGCGCTTGCTCGGCTGGGCGAGGGGGCCTGCCGATTGCAGCCTGGACGCCGGCGATTAGGGTGGGGGCATGCTCCTGGGGATCCTGATCGCGCTGTTGTCGCTGCTGTGCCTGCTCGCCCCGGCGGCGCTGGGGGGTGGGGTGGCCTGGCTGCTCGTGTGGCCCGGGCTGAGCGGGTTGGCGCTCGCCGCCGGCTATCTGGGGCTGGGACCGCGGCTGCTGGGGAAGCAGGAGGACGGGTCCCTGCGCCCCCTGGGGGTAGCCTTGCTGGCGCCCTTCTTCTTGAGCTCCTGGGCCCTGTGGTGGGTGCAGGGGGCCCTGGCGCGCAAGGCCTGGGCGCACGAGGTGGCGCCGGGCGTGTGGGTGGGCCGCCGCCCGAGCCCCGAGCACCTGCCCGCGGGCGTGCGGCTGGTGGTCGACCTCACCGCCGAGTTCCCGGTCCACGGCGAGATCCGCAGGCAGGTGCCGTTCGCCTGCCTGGCGACCCTGGACGGGACGGCGCCGGCTGCCGCGTTGCTGCCGGCGCTGCTCGACCGGATCGAGGCCGCCGGCGGGCCGGTCTACATTCACTGCGCCGCCGGCCACGGCCGCTCGGCCACCGTGGCGGCGCTGGTGCTCTTGCGCCGCGGCCTGGCGCGCGACGTGAGCGAGGCGGAGGCGCTGATGCGCGCGAAGCGGCCGGGGATCCGGCTCACCCGCAGCCAGCGGGCGCTGGTGAGCGCGCTGACCGAGAGCTCCGCGGAGCCTGGACCCGCCGCCCAGACGGCTTGAGGGGCTACCCCAGCGCGTCCGGGTGGAAGGCCTGGTGGACCCGGGCCAGGCGGGCCCGGTCCAGGTGCGTGTAGACCTGCGTGGTGGTCACCCGGCTGTGTCCCAGCAGCTCCTGCACGATCCTGAGGTCGGCGCCGCCCTCGACGAGGTGGGTGGCGAAGCTGTGGCGCAGCGTGTGGGGGGAGGCCGCCTCGGGAGGGAGGCCCGCCAGGGCCAGCGCGCGGCGCACGCAGCGGAACACGTCCACCCGGGTGAGCTGCCGGCCCGTGCGGCTGAGCAGGAACCGCTCGCCGCCCCCGCTCCTGCTCGTGCGCAGGCGCCGGCGCGCCAGCCGCGGGCGGCCCTCGGCCAGGTAGCGCCGGGCCGCCGCCTGCGCCCGCTGGGCCAGCGGGACCAGCCGCTCCTTGCGCCCCTTGCCCAGCACGCGCAGGGTTACGACCTCGGCCGGGTCGCTCAGCCCCTCCTCTACCGCGCGCAGCGGCAGCCGGGCCACCTCGGTCGCCCGGGCCCCGCTGGCGTACAGCAGCTCCAGGAGCGCCCGGTCTCGCAGCGCCAGCGGGCCGACGCCCCGGGGCGCGCCGAGGAGGGCCTCCACCTGCTCGGGCCGCAGGACCCGCGGGATCGGCCGCCCCTGCCGCGCGGGGGCCAGGTCCCGGCAGGGGTCCGCCTCCAGGCGCCCCTCCTCGCGCAGGAACCGGAACAGCGACCGGCACGCGGCCAGGTGACGGGCGACGCTGCGGGGGTTGAGGCCCCGCGCTGCCAGCGTGCTCAGGTGCCGGCGCAGGTCTTCGCTGGAGACCGCCTGGGGCGACCGGTCCCCGACCGTCTCCAGCAGCTCTCCGAGGTCGCGCCGGTAGGCGGCGACGGTGTGGGGCGAGGCGTCCCGCTCGATCTCGAGGGCGGCCAGGAACGACGTGACGGCAGTCCGCATGCCCCACCCATCGGCATCGCGGCGGGGGAAATGAAGCGGGCAGCGGCCTACGAGGACAGGCCCGCGGACTCAGGCTACGGGGGTGCCCCTCATGAACTTCATCTTCAGGCCGCGGACGGTGATCTCGTCGTTGTCGCCGAGGCGGACGTCGTCCACCTCCTTGCCGTTGACGTACACGCTGTCGCCCTTGGGGGTGACGTTGATCAGGCGGAAGCCCGACTCGTCCCGGAAGATGATCGCCACCTTGCGGGGGCAGAACCAGCCCGACAGCTTGACGTCGGACTGCTCGTCCTTGCCGAACAGGAAGACCGACTTCTCCAGGAAGACGTTCTTCTTCTGGCCCTTCTCGTCCACCTCGAGGTAGCCGCGGACGCGCGAGGCCTTCTCGCGCTGCAGCTGGGCCAGGGCGGCCTGGTCCATCTGCATGGTCATACCGCCGAAGTCGTCGTCCCCGCCCGCGGGCGCGGCCGCCTTCTTCTCACCGCCCTGGGTGGGCACCACCCCGCCGAGGTCCGAGTCGTAGGTCAGCGTGAACTTGCCGATCGAGATCTCGTCGCCCGGGTTGAGGTTGTGCGCGTCGACCCGGCGCCCGTTGACGAAAGTGCCGTTGTTCGAGCGCAGGTCGCGCAGGACGTAGAACCCGTCCTTCTTGAGGACCTCGGCGTGGTAGCGGGACACGCCGAGGTTGTCGATCGTGACCTCGCAGTCCTCGCTGCGGCCGATTCGAATGCGTTCCTGCTGGTCGAACTCGTACCGCTCGAGGGTTCGGCCGGACAGGGTCAGGGTCAGCTTGACGCTCACGTACTCCGCTCCTGCAGCCCTAAGTACTCAGATCGAGTTGCTCGCGCAAGGCGTCGGCCTCGGCCTGAGACTCGAGCAGTCGGTAGACCAGCATGGCGGCGGTGGAGATCCCGACCGGATCCTGGTGCTGGATCGCCAGGCGACTGACGAACTCCGCCACACAGGGGTTCTCCTCCTCCAGACGCTCCAGCAGCCGGATCACGTAGTCGTTGTGATCCTCGCGCTCCAGCTCGCGGCACACCGCGTAGCCGGTCTCCTGGGTCACTCGAGGGAGCAGCGCTCGGTCAGCCGTCATACCGCCGGAACAGGATACACGCGTTGTGGCCCCCGAAGCCAAACGTGTTGGAGATCGCGACGTCGACTCGGGCCTCGCGGGCCTGATTGGGCACGTAATCGAGGTCGCACTCCGGATCGGGCGTGTCCTGGTTGATCGTCGGCGGAAGCAGGCCCTCGCGCAAGGCCAGGGCGGTGACGATCCCCTCGACGCCGCCGGAGGCGCCCAGCAGGTGGCCCACCATGGACTTGGTGGACGACACGGCCAGCTTGGCGGCGTGGTCGCCGAACACCCGCTTGATCGCCAGGGTCTCCAGCTTGTCGCCGATCTCGGTCGAGGTGCCGTGGGCGTTGATGTACCCCACGTCCTCGGGCCGCAGCTCGGCGTCGTCGATCGCCATCTGCATGGCGCGGGCGGCCCCGTCCCCCTCCGAGTGGGGGGCGGTGATGTGGAAGGCGTCGTCGGTGTTGCCGAAGCCGGCGATCTCGGCGTAGATCCGGGCCCCGCGCGCCTTGGCGTGCTCGAGCTCCTCGACCACCATCAGCCCGGCGCCCTCGCTGAACACGAACCCGTCCCGGTCCTTGTCGAAGGGGCGGCTGGCGCGCTGCGGGTCGTCGTTGCGCTTGGAGAGGGCCCGGGCCGAGCAGAACCCGGCCAGGCCGACCGGCGTCAGCGCCGCCTCCGACCCGCCCGCGAACAGGACGTCCGCCACCCCCCAGCGGATCTGCTGGAAGGCGAGGCCGATGGCGTGGTTGGCGGTGGCGCAGGCCGACGAGACGCAGAAGTTCGGCCCCCGCAGCCCCAGCTGGATGGCGACCTGCCCGCTGGGGGCGTTGATCATCATCATGGGGACCAGGAACGGCGACACCCGCCGGACCCCCCGCTGGTGCAGCGTCAGGACCTGGGTCTCGGTGGTGTCGAGGCCGCCGATCCCCGAGCCGATCACCGCCCCCACCCGGGTGCGGTCCACGGCGTCGAGGTCGAGCTCGGCGTCCTTGCGCGCCTGCTCGGCGCACAGCAGCGCGAACTGCGACACACGGTCGAGGTGGCGAGCCTCCTTCTTCTCGAAGTGCTCGCTGACCTCGTACCCCTTGACCTCGCCGGCGAACTTCACCGGGAAGTCGGCGGTGTCGAACAGGGTGATGGGCGCGATCCCGCTCTCGCCGGCGCGCACCCCCTCCCACAGCTTCGGGACGCCGATGCCGAAGGGGCTCATGGCCCCGAACCCGGTCACGACCACACGTCGCTTCATGTGCGCATCACCCGGCACAGCCTCCCCTGACGGACTCAGCGGCCGAAGCCGCTGCCGTCCGTGTCCGTCGCGTCGACCCGCGAGGCCCTACGGGGCGTCGCGTTCCGCCGGCCGGCGTCAGGAGCCGGTGTGCTCCTCGATGTACTTGATCGCCTCCCCGACGGTCTGGATCTTCTCCGCGTCCTCGTCAGGGATGCTGATGTCGAACTCTTCCTCGAGCTCCATGACCAGCTCGACGGTGTCGAGCGAGTCCGCTCCGAGGTCGTTGATGAAGGAAGTCTCGGGCGTGACCTTCTCGCGGGGGACGCCGAGCTGGTCGCAGACGATGTCGGTCACTTTGTCGGCTACAGAAGCCACGGTCTCTACCTCGCGTCGCGGGGGGGTCGTGTCGAACCGACTGCCCCTGTCGTTGGAAGCGCACTAGCATACAGGTTCGGGCTCACATCGAAAGTCCCCCGTCGACCGTCAGCACGGTGCCGGTGACGTAGCCGGCGCCGTCGCCGGCGAGGTAGACCGCGGCGTGAGCGATGTCTTCGGCGGCGCCGAAGCGGGCCAGCGGGATCCGGCCGTGGACGGCCTCCTGCTGCTCCGCCGTGAGGGCGCCGGTCATGTCGGTCTCGATGAAGCCGGGGCAGATCACGTTGACCGTGACCCCCCGGCTGGCCAGCTCCTGGGCCAGGCTCTTGGAGAAGCCGATCAGGCCCGCCTTGGAGGCGGCGTAGCTGGCTTGCCCGGCGTTCCCGCTCAGGCCGACCACGCTGGAGATGTTGATCACCCGGCCGTGCTTGCTCTTCATGAGCGCCCGGGCCGCGGCCTGGGTCACCCGGAAGGCGCCGGTCAGGTTGACGTCCAGGACCCGCTGCCAGTCCTCCTCCTTGTAGCGGAGCAGGAGCCCGTCGGCGGTGACGCCGGCGTTGTTGACCACGATGTCGAGCCCGCCCAGCTCGCTGCCGGCGGTCTTGACCGCCTGCGCGACGGCGTCGGCGTCACGGACGTCGACCGCCAGGGGCACCGCCACCCGGCCCAGACCTCGCACCTCCCCGGCCAGCCCCTCCAGCAGCTCCTGGCGGGTGGCGAGCAGCGCCAGGTCGGCGCCCTCACGGGCGAACGCCAGGGCGATCGCGCGGCCGATCCCGCGCGAGGCCCCGGTGACCAGCGCCTTGCGTCCCTCGAGCGCGCCCACGGCTCAGGCCCCGCTCGCGGCCGCCAGGGCCTCGGCGGCCGCCTTGACCTCGTCGACGGTCGCGACGGACAGGCAGCTCTTCTTGCGGTCGTTCTGCCGCACCAGGCCCTTGAGGACCCCGCCCGGGCCGAACTCGAAGCAGCGCTCCACCTTCAGCGCGCCGAAGGCCCGGTCCATGCTCTCGCGCCAGCGCACGGTGCCGCTCACCTGCCGGACGAGCAGGTCGCGGATCGCCGCCGGGTCGTCGCCGTGGGGCTCGGCGGTGACGTTGGCGATCACCGGGACCCGGGGCGCCGACACGCCGGCCTGCTCGAGGTTCGCCCGCAGGCGCTCGCCCGCGGGGGCCATGAGCGCCGAGTGGTAGGCGCCGGCGACGTTGAGGGGGACCGCCTTCTTGGCCCCCAGCTCCTTGGCCTTGGCGACCGCGGCCTCCAGGGCCGCCGCGGCGCCCGACAGGACCACCTGCCGGGGGGCGTTGTCGTTGGCGATCCCCACCTCGCCCTGCGCCCGGCCGGCCTCCACCGCGGGCCCGAGCTCGGCGGCGCTCAGGCCCAGCAGGCTGGTCATGCCCGAGGGGGCGGCCTCGCAGCAGGCCTGCATGTACTCGCCCCGGGCGATCACCAGCTGCAGGCAGTCCTCGAGGGACAGCGCCCCGGCGAAGGCCAGGGCGGAGTACTCACCCAGCGACAGGCCCGCCGCGCAGGCGACCTGCGGCAGCTTGCCCCCCAGCTCCGCCTCCAGCGCCGCCAGGGCGGCCAGCGAGCACACCACGATCGCCGGCTGGCTGACGTCGGTCCGCCGCAGCTCCTCGTCGGGGCCCTCGAAGGAGATCCGCTTGAGGTCGAAGGGCACCGCCGCGTCGGCCCGGTCGTACAGCTCCCGCGCGGCCGGGTAGGCCTCGGCCAGGTCCTTGCCCATGCCCACGGCCTGGGCGCCCTGGCCCGCGAACAGGAATGCGATGGGTGCGGTCTCGCTCATGGTCCTCAGCCTCTTCGATTCACCAGGGCCGTGGGGCCGCCCTCACCACCGCAGCAGCGAGGACGCCCAGCTCAGGCCGCCGCCGAAGGCCAGCATGAGCACCAGGTCGCCGCGCTGGATGCGGCCGCCGCGCACCGCCTCGTCCAGCGCGATCGCCACGCTGGCCGCCGAGGTGTTGCCGACGCGCTCGATGTTGATCACGCACCGCTCCGGCGCGATCCCGGCCCGCTCGCAGGCGGCGTCGAGGATCCGCAGGTTGACCTGGTGGGGGACGATCGCCGCCACATCGGCCGGCGCCACCCCGGCCGCGGCGCAGGTGTCCTTGATCAGGTTGGCGAAGGTCTTGACCGCGAACTTGAAGGTCTCGCGCCCCTTCATCTGAATGAACTGCTCCCGGGCCGCCAGGGTCTCGGGCGTGTGCGGTCGGCGCGACCCGCCGGCCCGGATCACCAGCACGTCGTCGTCGCCGCGCAGGCCGCGGCGCTCGGCGAGGAGGTCGGCCTGCTCGGGCTCGCAGGCCTCGAGCACGACCGCGCCGGCGCCGTCGGCGAAGATCACCGCCGTGGCCCGGTCCTGGGGATCGGTGATCGCCGACATCTTCTCGCCGGCCACCACCAGCACCCGCTCGGCGCTGCCCGAGCGGACGTGGCTGCAGCCGGCCGAGAAGGCGAGCACGAAGCCCGAGCAGGCGGAGTTGAGGTCGTAGCCGCCCGCGCTCGTGGCGCCCAGCTCGCGCTGCAGGATCGCCGCCATGGACGGCATGGCGAAGTCGGGGGTCATGGTGGCGCACACGATCAGGTCGAGCTGCTCCGGGGGCACGGCGGCGGCGGCGAGGGCGGCGCGGGCCGCGGGCAGCGCCAGGTCGCTGGTGGCCTGCCCCTCGCCCGCGAACCGCCGCTCCACGATCCCGGTGCGCGAGCGGATCCACTCGTCGCTGGTGTCGAGGACCTTGCTCAGGTCGTCGTTGGTGACCACCCGCTCCGGCAAGTACGAGCCGGTGCCGGAGACCCGCACCCCCCTCAGCGGTCGCGTCACGTCAGGCCACTCCCCTCGTCGCCAGCTCGCCGAGCCGCGACGCGATGTGCCGGTTCACCTCGTGCTGCGCGAAGTCGCGGGCAGCGCGGATCGCGTGCTTGATGGCGCGGGCGTCCGAGCGTCCGTGGGCGATGATCGCGCAGCCGTCGATCCCGAGCAGCGGGGCGCCGCCGTAGCTGGTGTAGTCGGTGAACTCGTGCAGCCGCGTCAGGACGCGCTTCAGCGAGCCCTCGGCCGCGGTCGCCGCCTCGCCGCCCTGCTCCTCGCGCCACAGCGACTGCAGCTCCTCGAGGAAGGCGCGCCCCACGCCCTCGGCCGTCTTGAGGATCGTGTTGCCCACGAACCCGCCGCACACCACCACGTCCGCCGCGCCCTCGAAGATGTGGTTGCCCTCGACCGAGCCCACGAACTGGATCAAGCCCTGGGCGGCGGCGCCCTCGAGGAGCGCCCGCGCCTCGTGCTGCTCGCTGCCGCCCTTGCTCTCCTCGGTGCCGATGTTGAGCAGCGCCACCCGCGGCTCCTCGACCCCCAGGACGCCGTGGCTGTAGGCCCCGGCCATGACGGCGTACTGCAGGTAGTTGACCGGCTTCATCTGCAGGTTGGCGCCCACGTCGCACAGCACGGTCTTGCCCGAGCGGGTGGGGAAGGTGACGGCGATCCCGGGGCGGTGCACGCCCGGCAGGAGCCGCGCCGCGAAGGCGCAGGCCGCCATGACGGCGCCGGTGTTGCCGGCCGACACCACGGCCGCCGCCTCCCCCGCGGCCAGACGCTGGGCGCACACCGCGACCGAGGCCCCGGGCTTTCGCCGGAGGGCCTTCGCCGGATGCTCGTCCATACCGATCACGTCGGGCGCGGCGACCACCTCCAGGCGGTCGGCCGGACCCTCGAGCAAGGGCTCGATGGCCTCGGGCCGACCGACCAGCTGCAGCGCCACGTCCTCGTACTCGGCGAGGGCGGCGAGCGCGCCACGGACGATCTCGTCCGGCGCGCGGTCGCCGCCCATGGCATCGACCGCGATGGCGACGGGAGCCGCCACTTACTCGGTCTCGGCCTCCACGTTGATCACCGCCCGGTCGCGGTAGTGCCCGCAGGTGTCGCACACGGTGTGCGGCCTGCGCGACGTCCCGCACCGGGGGCACGCGGACAGGTGGATCTTCTTGAGGGCATCGTGGCTGCGGCGCATCCGGACGCGACTGTGCGACTTGCGCTTCTTCGGGGTTCCCATGGGAACGCCTCCTGCTAAGAGGGCGGGATTATAGGCGGGGTTAGGGAGAGGTCAAACCCCGGAGGATCGGCGCAACGACGGGCCCCTGCTCATTCAACACGCTGACGCTGCTCGACTTGCGCCCGGGAGCCCCCACGCTACCGTGGCGGGTGGTGACCCGCCAGCGACAGCTCCCCCGCCACCAGGTCCGCCCGGACCTGTTCCCGCGCCAGCCGCCCGAGCGGGCCTGCGGCGAGTGCACCGCCTGCTGCACCGTCTACTACATAGACGGCTTGTGGCCCGAGTCCCCCCGCTGGGAGCCCTGCCCGCACGCCCGGGTGGATCAGGGGGGAGGCTGCGGGATCTACCCCCGCCGCCCCCACAGCTGCCGTTCCTTCCGCTGCATGTGGCTCGACGGCTGGGGCGAGGACGCCGACCGCCCCGACCGCCTGGGCCTGGTCCTCGACTTCGACCCGCCGCGCCCGCGGATCGACAAGCCCGCCACGGTCACCGCGATCGAGACGGGGACGGGGCGGTCGGCCGAGCCGCGAGCGGCCGCGCGGCTGCAGGCGCTGGCGGGGACGATCAAGGCGCTGCTGGTGCCGTTCGGGGCGAGGGGTCTCGACAACTTCGGGCACGAGGTGGGAGGCGCAGGGGGATAGGGGGGAGCCGTCGGAGGGTGGACGCGCTCGTGAAGCGGATGCGCGGCGAGCGACAGCGGGCGTTCCACCGCAACGGCGAGTCGATCGCCGCGCGGGCGCGCGCTCTGGTCGCGCAGGCGGAGCAGGTCGAGGGGCTCCTCGAGGCGGCCCCCCTCGAGCTGACGGCGGTCCTGGTGGCGGCGGCGGGCGACGGCCGCGGCGACGCCGCGATCATCAACGGGCGCATCTACCGCGAGGGCGAGCCGATCCTGCACCCCGCCAGCGGAGAGGCCACCGACGTGCGCCTCCTCGACGTCCGGGCGGAGGGCGTGCGCGTGCGGCGGGGCGAGGTCGAGCTCCTGCGGTCGCTGGGCGACTGAGCTCGCCCAGGATCCCCCTCGGCGACGGCGCGTTTCGCTCGCGACGCGGATCGCTGCCGCTCGCCGCTGGCAGCGAGCCCTGCGGGAGCGGGCGCTGACGCGGACCGCCGGCCGCGCGGCCCGGGCAGCCGCCGCGCGCTCCGCCCATGGCGCTGGCCGGCCGGCCCGAGCGGCGTAGCATGGTCCCCAGCGCGGCGTTGAGCCGGCGGCGAGTCACCGGACGGCTCCCGCGGAAGGATGACGGAGAGGCGAAGTGCGGGGCACCTGTCGTGTGACCCGGCGCGCCGATTGCCTCTCGATCAGCCAGGAACTACGAGCGAGCCCCATGCAGCTACCTCGACGGATCCGTGTCTGCCCCCTCACGTTCGTCGCCGCCGCCGTCGCCCTCGCCGCGTGCGCGCCCTCGCAGGCCGGCGGCGAGCAGGCGACGCGCCCGGCGCCGCCCGAGGCGCCCCGCGCCAAAGACGCCCCGCCGGACGCGGCTCGCCCCCAGCCGTTCCGCCTGCCGACCACCTCGCACACGATCTCCGCCATCCAGGGCCGCGGCCACCGCTCGCCTCTCGACGGCCAGACGGTGACCGACGTCCCCGGGATCGTGACCCACACCTCCGCGACGAGCTTCGTCATGCAGTGCTCGACGGGGGACGGGGACCCCGCGACCTCCGACGCCCTGCAGGTGTATGTCGGGCGCCGCTTCAGCCCCATGCCCGCCGTCGGCGACCGGGTCGCGGTCAGCGGCCGGGTGACCGAGTGGCCGGGCGTCGGCTACGACGGCGAGCGGCGGGAGGGCGTCGTCACCCAGACCCAGATCGAGCGGCCCACCGCGGTGCGCATCCTCGAGTCGGGCCTGCCCCTCCCCGATCCCCTCCGCATTGGCAGCGCCGGGCGCATGCCGCCCCTGGAGAGAGTCGCTGCGGCCGACGCCGCCGCGTACGACGTCACCCGCCACGCCCAGGACTTCTGGGAGTCGCTCGAGTCCATGCGCGTCGAGGTGCGGGAGGCGGTCGTCGTCGGGCCCTCGGTCTACGGAGAGTTCACGGTGATCCCCGACCGCGGCCAGGGGTATCCCCTCCGGACCCCGCGCGGGGGGGTGATCCTCGACAGCGAGCGCGACCGCACCAACCCGGGCCTCGTCGCCGTCACCGGGCCCCACGCCCGCGCCGTCGCGGGCGCCACCGTCGGCGACGCCGTGGCCCGGGTCGTGGGCGTGATCGCGCACGACCGCTTCCGCGCCTACAAGCTGCTGGCCACCGCCCCGGTGGAGGGGCACGCCGCCGGCGGCCTCGAGCGCGTGCCGACCGCCCTGGGGGGCGACGACGACCACCTCACCATCGGCAGCTTCAACGTCGAGAACTTCAGCGTCGTGCAAGGCCGCCGGCGAGCCCACCAGCTCGCCCGGGGGATCGTCGAGCTCATGCGCTCGCCGGACATCGTCGGGCTGCAGGAGGTCATGGACGACGACGGCGCCGGGGAGGAGGGGACGACCGACCTCGTCGACGCGTCGCGGACCTACGCGATCCTGTGCGAGGCGATCGTCGAGCTCGGCGGTCCTCGCTACCGGTTCGTCGACGTCCCGCCCCTGGCCCACACCGAGGGGGGGGTCCCCGGCGGCAACATTCGCGTGGGCTTCCTCTACGACCCCGAGCGGGTCTCCTTCGAGCCCCGCGGCGACGCCGGCGCCCGCACCCCCAACCGCGTCGAGCGCGTCGGCGCCGCGGAGGGGTCAGGGGCTCGCGCGCGCCTCGCCCTGAACCCCGGCCGCGTCGCCCCCGATCACCCGGCGTTCGAGGGCACCCGCCGCACCCTGGCGGCCGAGTTCACCTTCCGGGGGCACCCCGTCGTCGTCCTCAACAGCCACCTCAAGTCCCGCCGCGACGACGACCCGCTGTTCGGGCCCACCCAGCCGGCGGTCCTCCACAGCGAGCCGCGCCGGATCGCCCAGGCCCGCGCGCTGGGGCGGTTCGTCCGCGAGCTGACGGCGGCCGACCGGGAGCTGACCGTGGTGGCGCTGGGCGACTACAACGACTTCTACTTCAAGCCGGCCCTCGCCGCGGTGGCCGGCGACGACATGGCGATCCTGACCGCGCTCCTGCCCCGTCAGGAGCGCTACGGCTACATCTTCCAGGGCAACGCCCAGGCCCTGGACCACGTCCTGATCGCCGGCCCCCTGCGCCGCGACCTCGACCGGGTCGAGGTCGACCACGTCCACGTGTGCGCCGAGTTCCCGGCCGGCGACCGGATCAGCGACCACGACCCGATCGTCGCCCGGCTGCAGATGCCGTAGCACGCGGTAGCCTCGCCCCGAATGACCTCCAACGCGCAGCCACACCCTGCCGGGGCCGGACGCGATCCGCTCGGGAGCGCTGCGCTCTCCGAGCCCTCCCGCTCGAGCCCGCGCTTTTACGGGTACGTCATGCTCCCCGTGGCGGTGATCGCCATGATCTGCACCCTCCCCGCGCAGACGATCGTGGTGTCGCAGTTCAACACCCCGATCCGGGAGGCCCTGGGCCTCTCCCTGAGCCAGATCAGCCTCGCCTACCTGCTGGGGACCACGCTCGCGGCGCTCCCGCTGACCCTCGTGGGACGCGCGGCCGATCGCTTCGGACTCCGGGTGGTGCTCGGCGTGGTGAGCGCCTCCCTCGCCGTCTCCCTGGCCCTCCTCGGCCAGGCCCGCGGCCTCGTCTCGCTCACCGCCGGGTTCGCCCTGATCCGCTTCCTCGGCCAGGGCTCGCTCGGAATGCTCGCCAGCCACACCCTCGCCATGTGGTTCGAGCGCCGGCTGGGCGTCATGGAGTCGGTCAAGCACGTCGGCTTCTCGCTCGGGGCCCTCGCGCTCCCGGCCGCCACGGTCGCGCTGATCGAGGCCGTCGGCTGGCGCGCCGCCCTGGCCCTGCTCGGGCTGGGCGTCGCCGGGCTGCTCCTGCCGCTCGTGGCGACCGTCTTCCGGAACCGCCCCGAAGAGCTCGGCCAGCGTCGCGACGGCGACACCGCCCCGGGCGAGGGCGCCGCCTCCGAGCCCATGGTCGAGCGGGCCTTCTCCCTCGGCGAGGCCCTTCGGACGCGGGCGCTGTGGATCTTGCTCTGCTCCGGGCCCTTCCTGGGGCTGGTGGGGACGGCCATGATCTTCCACACCCAGCCGATCCTGGCCTCCTTGGGGGTCGCGGACCCGGTCGCCGCGACGCCCTTCGTCCAGGCTCCTTGGCCGCTCGCCCTCGCCTTGACGCCGCTGCTCGCGGGCTGGCTGGTGGACACGGTCCAGCCACGCTGGCTCCTGCCCGTGGCCCTCGGCCTCGGCGCCGGCGCGTGCGCGAGCATCGTCCTCGGCGGCCAGGGCACCTGGGGCTGGTCGCCCGAGGTGTGGGTCGCGATCGGCATGGGGGTGTTCGGAGTCGCGGGCGGGTTGGTCGCAGCCGTGGTCGGGCCGACGATCGCGCGCTACTTCGGACGGACCCACCATGGAGCGATCCGTGGGCTCACGATCACGGTCGCCGTGGCCGCCACCGCGATCGGACCCTTCCTCCTCAGCGAAGGCGCCAAGCTCGCCGGCGGGCGCTTCGACCTCGTGTTCCTGGTGTTCGCGCTGTCGGCCCTCCCCCTAGCGGCCGCGGCGCTGAGCCTCCAGGAGCCGGCCCCGCCCGCCGAAGCCCGCTGAGAGCCGCAGCTCGGTGCTGTCGGTGCGCTCAATGCCTGCCGCTCTTCGCCAAGCCGAGGCGCACCCGCACCAGCGACAGCGACCTCGACCCCCTCGCCAGCCGAGCGCGCCTGCGCGGGGGGGGATCCAGCGTGACGAGGGGGCTGACCATCTCCCCATGTGAGCGCTCTCGGCGGCTCTGCGACTCTGCGCTGAACAAGGGTCTTCTCCAGGAGCCCTCGCCCGAGCGACAGCTCTTCTCCTGCGGCTCCCCCACTCCCCCTGCGGCTCTCCTACAGGACGCCCTCCAGCCCCTCCAGGTAGCCCTGCCCGCTCCCGTACAGCTCGGGGTGGGTCCAGTCGAGGAGCAAGGGCGTCAGCGCCACGTACCCCTCCTCGATCGCCGTCAGGTCGTCGTCGCCGCCCTCGCCCTTGAAGGGCCCCGCGCCGGTCAGCCAGTAGTAAGGCAGGCCGCGCGGGTCTTGCCGCTCCTCGTAGGTGTCGTCGAGGGGGCGCAGGCTCTGGCGGCACCAGCGGAAGCCCGCGAGCTGCTCGAAGGGCAGCGGGGGGACGTTCACGTTGAGGAGCGTGTTGGGCGGCAGGGGGCGCTCGCGCACCAGGCGGACCAGGGCCGGCAGGAGGCGCGCCGCCGGGCGGAAGTCGGGGCGGGCGTGGGTGCACAGGCTGATCGCGATGGAGGGGATCCCGTGCATGGCCGCCTCCTTGGCCGCCGCCACCGTGCCCGAGTAATGGACGAGCATGCCGCCGTTGGAGCCGCGGTTGATCCCGCTCACGACGACGTCGGGCGGCTCGGGGAGCAGGCGCTTGAGGGCCAGCTTGACGCTGTCGACCGGCGAGAAGTCGACCCGGTAGCCGGGGAAGCGCTCCAGCGGGTGCGCCCGCAGGGGGACCTCCAGGGTGATCTGGTGCGACACGCCGCTGCGCTGCTCGGCGGGGGCGATCACCGTCACGTCCCCCGCCTCCGCCAGCGCCTCGTAGGCCGCCGCCAGCCCCGGCGCCCGGGCGCCGTCGTCGTTCGTGAGCAAGATCCGCGGTCGCTGTGCCACGCTCGCCTCCGCCGTGTGAGTCGTCAGAGGGTATCGGCCCGGCGCCACCTGGTCAGCACCGGGTACAGGGCGACCGCCCCCGCCGCGATCACCGCCCCCACCGCGTCCGCCGCCAGGTCGAGCAGGTCGGGCGACCGCCGCGGGACCCACTGCTGGTGCCACTCGTCGAGGGCGCCCACCGCCGTCGCCCACCCGGCCGCGGCCAGGACCAGCAGCAGGCCGCGCAGGCGGCGGCGCAGGGCGAGGGCCGCCAGGGCCCCCAGGGCCCCGTAGGCCAGCGCGTGGGCCAGCTTGTCCCACACCCTGGGCCCGGCGGCGAGCACCGCCCCGGGCAGGCTGCCCAGGCCGAGGAGCAGCAGGCTCCAGCCAATGGCGGCGACCAGCGCGGTCCGCTGCTGGGGCCCCCGCGGCTCGCGCGGCTCCTCGTCGGGCGCCGGAGAGGGGGCGGGGTCGCTCAACCGACCGCCGCCGCCTCCTGGGTCTCGCCGGCGAGGTCGTACACCACCTGGCCGCCCACGATCGTGTAGGTCGCCCGGCCGCGCACCTGCCAGCCAATGAACGGGCAGTTGCTGGAGTTGCTGCGGAAGTCGTCCTCGACCGTCCACTGGGTGTCGAGGTCGAGGAGCGTGACGTCGGCGGGGGCCCCCGGGGCGAGGGTGCCCGCCTCGATCCCCAGGATCCGGGCCGGGCCCACGCTGAGCAGCTCGATCAGGCGCGGCAGCGACATGCCGCGGGTCCCCAGCAGCTCGGTCACCGACACCGGCAGCATGGTCTCGAGGCCGATCACCCCGTTGGGGGCGTGGCTGAACTCGACCGCCTTCTTCTCGCGCGAGTGAGGCGCGTGGTCCGAGGCGATCGCGTCGATCGTCCCGTCCAGCAGCCCCTCCACGATCGCGTCCACGTCCTCGCGCGTGCGCAGGGGCGGGTTCATCTTGAAGTTGGGGTCGAAGCTGTACACCGCCTCGTCGGTGAGGGTGAAGTGATGCGGGCAGGCCTCGCAGGTCACCTGCACCCCCCGCCTCTTGGCGTCCCGCACCAGCGCCACCGAGCCCCTGGTCGAGACGTGGGCGATGTGCAGCCGGGCCCCGGTCAGGGCGGCCAGGGTGATGTCGCGGGCGATCATCACCTCCTCGGAGGCGGCGGTCTTCCCCGACAGGCCCAGGATCAGCGACACCAAGCCCGAGTGCATGGCCCCGTTCTTGGCGAGGTCGGTGTCCTCGGCGTGCTGGATCACCACCCGGTCGAGCATCTTGGCGTACAGCAGGGCGCACCGCATGACCTCGGCGTTGCGCACCGGGTCGCCGTCGTCGGAGAACCCGACCGCCCCGCCCCGCACCATGCCGCCCATCTCGGCCAGCTCGTCCCCGCGGCGCCCCTTGGTGATCGCGCCGATCGGGTACACGCGGGCCTTGCCGGCCCGGCGACCCTGCAGCACCTGGAACTCGGCGCCCGCCTCGTCGTCGACGGCGGGGTCGGTGTTGGGCATGACCGCGACCGAGGTGAAGCCGCCGCGCACCGCGGCGGCCGAGCCGCTGGCGATCGTCTCGTCGGCCTCGCGCCCGGGCTCGCGGAAGTGCACGTGCATGTCGACCAGGCCCGGCGCCACCACCAGGCCCTTGGCGTCGAGCACCCGCTCGAAGCTGCCCTGCCCCGCCAGGCGCGGCCCCACCGCCTGCACCTTGCCGTCCTGGATCAGGACGTCGAGCTCTCCGTCCACCCCGCGGGCGGGGTCGACGACCCGGCCGCCCGCGATCAACAGCTCTCCGCTCACCGCGTCGCCCCC
>JAWLGW010000029.1:0-16723 GCA_041690735.1 Planctomycetota bacterium | reverse complement strand
GGTCGAGCAGGTCGCCCACCGCGAGCTCGACCCCCTGCGCCTCGAGGCCGGCGCGGGCGGAGGTCGGCCGCACCAGGCACCGGACGGCGACCTCGCGGGCGCGGAGGGCCCCGACGAGGTGCTGGCCGATGAAGCCCGTGCCGCCCGTGACCAGGACCTTGCGCAGAGCGTGCGGCATCCGAAGCCTCCTCAGGGCGACACCGTTTTCGGAAACCGGGAAGAGCGGCCTGGCGGTTGGCGGGGAACCGGCGGGCCATTGGAGCCAATCAAACGATTGAATCAAGCCCACCCAGGTCATCGAAGTGTGACTGTCCGGGGCTTATGAGAGAACTCCGCCTCCCGGGCGAGGGACGGCGGCATGACGCACTGCGCTGTAAATGGCGGCACGACACGCGCTTGCGCGGCCGAGCGGTTGGAGCCTGGGGAGGCCGCGCGCAGTATGTTCAACACCTGGTGCCTCGTCGCCAAGCTGGCCGTCGCGTCCAGCGCCTCGGTCCTCGGCCTCGCCCTGTTCGGCTGCGCCGACTCGACCAACGGCCTCCCGGGCCGCGGCTCCTCGGCCAGCGCCTCGACGGCGCCCGGCTCCACCGCGCCGCCGCAGGGGCCCTTCCCCCGCGGACAAGCGGACCCCGCCACCCTCCCGGACCCCGCCACGATCGGTCCGGTGATCTCGATCCTCTCGCCGAGCCGCGGCGCGCAGGAGACCGGCGGCCAGGTCACGGTGCTGGCGCGCGTCGACGATCCCGACGGGGTCGCCAGCGTCACCATCGCCGGGGGCGCGGCGGCGGCCGCCGGCAACGACTACAGCGCGCAGGTGACCCTCACGGCCGGGGTGAACCTGCTGCCGGTCGAGGCCACCGACGCCCTGGGCAACCGCTCGACGGCCTACGTCTCGGTGACCCAGGGCACCTTCGCCCCCCACGACCGCATGCTCACGCGCACGGTGGCCGCGCACCTCACCCAGAGCGGCCTCGACCAGGTGGCGGACGTCACCGAGCAGCTGACCGCCGGCGTCGACCTGTACACGCTGATCGCCCCCAAGAACCCGATCCTCAAGAACTTCGCCCTGGAGGTCGAGGCGACCGCCCTGCGCCATGGGCCGCCGACCTTCGCGGCGACGGGTCTACCGGCCGGCGTCGAGGTCGACGTCGCGATCGACAACGTGGCCCTCGACACCGACATCGACGTGATCGGCGTGGCCCTCACCCGGGCCACGATCACCGCCCGCCGCGCCACCGCCGTGGTCCAGGCCACGGTGAGCCAGAGCGCCTTCACCGGCACCAAGCCCGGCAAGCGGGCCCTGGGCCTGGAGATCGACTCGGTCGACGTCACCCTCGACGGCTTCCAGCTGGTCACGTCGAGCGGCTTCTTCACCTCGATCCTCACGCCGTTCCAGCCGCTGCTCGAGAGCATGGTCCGAGGCCAGCTCGAGGACATCATCGTCGACCTGGTCCACACCGAGCTGGGCAAGTCCCTGGCGGGCCTGGACGCGCCCTTGACCGTGTCGATCCCCAACCCCCTGGCGCAGGGCGCCACGATCGACCTCGACCTCCTGTTCCAGGTGGACGAGGCGAACGGCTTCGGCGGCGCCGGGCTGGGGCTGGTGGCGGGCTTCGAGGCCCAGCCGTCGGTGATCGGGCTCACGGGCGCGAGCCGCGAGTTCTACAGCACCGGCACCCAGGTGACGCCGGCGGTGGGCCCCGAGCAGTTCACCGTGCGCATCTCTCAGGACGCGGTCAACGGGCTGCTCCACAACCTGTGGCTCACCGGCGGCGCCCGCGTGTCGATCGACGGCACCCAGCTGCCGGCCAGCGCGGCCGTGCCGATCAACGTCAACCTGCTGTACCCGTTCCTGCCGCCGGTCCGCGGCCTGGCCCCCGACCCGGCCACCCCGATCGTGATCGAGGCCAGCGTCGAGGCGGCCCCGCTGCTGCTGATCGAGCCGGGCGTCACCCCCTATCGCATCGGAGCGGGCGAGCTCCAGGTCACGGTCTCGATCGATTACATGGACGGCGGCCCCCGAGCCGAGCTGTTCACCCTGCGGGCGGGGCTGGAGCTGTCCGCCGACCTCCTCCTGTCGGGGCACAGCGTCACCTTCTCGGGCCTGTCCTGCTCCCAGGTCGACGCCGACATCCTCCGCGAGCCGACCGTGGACCTCGAGGATCAGCAGGTCGTCGACTTCATGCGGGCCCTGACCCCGCGGCTGCTGACCGAGCTGCAGAAGCAGCTCCCCCAGATCCCGCTGCCGGCGCTGCCCCTGGGCCTGACCCTCCAGAGCGTCCGCCTCGACCCCGAGCCGGCCGTCCTGACGGTGCGCGGCAGCCTGTAGCGGCCGGAAGGGCGTCTCGATCACCGAGCCGGAAGGATCGAACCGCAGCGATCGCGGAGCGGCTCTCTGCGATCTCAGCGTCCTCTGCGGCTCGAGCAGCTCCACCACGCGCTCGCTCCCCCAGGCGGCGCGCAGCGTGGGACCTCCTGAATTCAGGCGAGATTTCGAAGCCCGCCCTTGCCAAGGGGGCGCCCCGGCACTAGGATCTGCCGCTCTTCGTGCAGAGGACGTGCCGTGAAGAAGCGAATCCGTAAGAGCTCGCTGATCAAGCGCCGGCGTCACGGCTTCCGCGCCAAGCCCCGCAGTCATATGCCCCGCGGGAGCAAGGCGAAGAACGTGAAGCTGATGCTCAAGGCGCGCCGCAAGCGTCGGGCTCGGGCTGCGGGCAAGACGTAGGCCCGCGCCTGCCGGCGTGACCCGGCTGCGCATGCGATCAGCGTTGTATTCGAACCAGAGCTCCGTGCCCGTGACCCACCGTCGCGCGGCGCGGAGTCGGTTCGTACCGACGACTCGAGGTGCTCCGTGAGCGGCCTCGCCGGACTCCTGGACCGCCGCCTGGTGGTCGTGAGCGGCAAGGGGGGCGTGGGCAAGACGGTCATCTCCTCGGCGTTGGCGCTGATCGCCTCCAGCCAGGGGAAGAACGTCCTGCTGGTCAAGATGGACGACCAGGGGCGGGTCGCCCAGCTGTTCGGTGTGCCCGAGCTGGCCGACCGGGTCACGCCGCTGCGGGAGAACGTCTCGGGGATCCAGCTCGACCCGGCCACGATCGTCGCCGACTACTTCCACCGCCAGCTGCGGATCCGCCGCCTGGTGGACCACATCATGCGGAGCCGGCTGTTCCAGAACTGGTTCCGGGTGTCGCCCGCCATCAAGGAGATGATCTGCCTCGGCAAGGTGTGGGACCTGGTCGAGGAGTCCTCCTGGTGGCGCCAGACGCCGGTGTGGGACCTCGTGATCTTCGACGCGCCGGCCACGGGACACGGGCTGGGGCTCCTGCGGCTGCCCGAGCAGGCGAGCAAGCTCCTCATGGGGCCCATGCGCAAGAACGCCCTCGGGGTGCAGGCGCTGCTGGAGAACCCCAAGCTGACGGCCCTCCTGCTGGTCACGATCCCCGAGGAGATGCCGGTCAACGAGGCGATCCACTTCTACGATCAGGCGCGCGCCACCCTGGGCGTCACCCTGGCGGGGGTGGTCCTCAACCAGGTCTACCCCCAGCGAGCGAGCGCCGAGGCGCTGGCGCAGGCCGAGGCGGAGCTCGCCGGCGAGCCTGCAGCCCGCGCCCTGGGCGCGCTGCTGGGGAGCGGCGAGGTGGCGGCGGGACGGACGGCCGTGCTGGAGGCGGTGCGCTACAGCGCCGACCGGCGGGCCATGACCGAGCGCTATCGCGAGCAGCTGCGGGGAGCGATCGACCTGCCGCTGATCGAGGTGCCGCACGTGTTCGCGGAGAGCTTCGGCATGGCCGAGCTGGAGGTGGTCACCGCCTCGGTGGTCCGCGCCCTCGACGAGCTGGGAGGCCGCCCGTGAGCGCCGCGCCCGACGGCCTGCGCTCGCTGCTCGAGGAGCGGCGCATCCTGATCTGCTGCGGGTCGGGCGGCGTGGGCAAGACGACCACCTCGGCCTCGCTGGCGCTGCAGGCCGCCCTCGCCGGGCGGCGCGCGGTGGTGTGCACCATCGACCCCGCCCGCCGGCTGGCCAACTCGCTCGGGCTGGGCGAGCTCGGCAACGAGGTGATCGAGGTCCCGGCCGAGCGGCTGCGGGCGGCGGGGCTCGAGCCCAAGGGCTCGCTCCACGCGCTCATGCTCGACACCAAGGGCACCTTCGACCACCTGATCGCGCGCTACGCGGTGGACGAGGAGTCGCACCGGCGGATCCTGGCGAACAAGTTCTATCAGCAGATGAGCAGCACGGTCGTCGGCTCCTCGGACTACATGGCCATGGAGAAGCTGTACGAGCTGCACGAGGAGGGGGAGTACGACCTGATCGTGCTCGACACCCCGCCCACCAAGCACGCCCTCGACTTCCTGCAGGCCCCGCAGCGCATGAGCGAGGCCTTCGACGAGAGCACCCTGCAGGTGTTCCTCAAGCCGTGGGCCGAGGCGGGCAAGCGCTCGCTCGGCTTCCTGGGTCGGGCGCTGGACCGGGTGATCAAGAAGGTCGACTCGGTGCTCGGCCTCAAGTTCGTCGAGGACTTCGCCGACTTCTTCCGGGCCTTCGAGGGGATGTACGACGGCTTCCGCGGCCGGGCCCTGCGTGTGGACGCCCTCCTGCGCGAGTCGTTCACCGGCTTCGTGGTGGTGACCTCGCCCAGCCCGCTCCCCCTGCAGGAGGCCAGCTTCTTCTGCGACCGGCTGCGGGAGTTCGAGATGCCCCTCGATGCGGTGATCGTCAACCGCGTGCACGAGAGCGCCCTCGCCGACCCTGCCGGGCGCGAGCACCTGTGGGGGCGGCTCCACCGCGAGCCGCAGCGCGCCCTGCTGGCCGACGCCCGCCAGGCGGCCGGCGCCCAGGCGGACGCCCTCGACCCGCTCCTGCGCGCGCTCCTCGACTTCGAGCTGCAGGCGGCCGGCGACGCCGGACGGATCGCCGCGCTCCGCGAGGGGGCGGCCCGCGGGGTCCTGGTCGCGGAGGTCCCCCGCTTCCCGCGCGACGTGTACGATCTCGACGGCCTCAAGCACATCGTCGAGCACCTGTTCGAGGAGCGGGCCTCATGGAACCGATCGACCGGGTGAAGGGCGAGCTGAGGATCGACCGCGAGGGGATCTCCAGGGTGGTCGTGGTCAGCTCGCCCTACAAGCCCGACGGGCAGGACGTGGCGCGGGCGATGGTCACGTGGCTCGAGCGGGCGGGGGTGGAGGCGGTCCCCGACATCGAGGGCGCCGTCGACCTCGAGCAGGCGGCCCAGGGGGCGGACCTGGCGATCTCGGTGGGCGGCGACGGGACCATGCTGTCGACCGCGCGCCGCATGGGCGACACGCAGGTGCCGACCCTGGGCGTGAACCTGGGCAAGCTGGGCTTCCTGGCGGAGTTCAACGAGACCGAGGTGCGCGAGTGGATCGCCGGCCGTAAGAAGCTCGACCTGGTGGTCAGCCCGCGCATGCGGCTGCGCTGCCAGGTGTGGCACCGCGACCACCACCACGTCCAGTACGCCCTCAACGACGCCGTGGTCAGCCAGGGGATCCAGACCCGGCTGATCACCATCGACATGAAGGTCGACGGACACCACGCCATCGCCTACCGCACCGACGGGCTGGTGATCTCGACCCCGGTCGGCTCCACGGCGTATTCCCTGTCGCTGGGGGGGCCGATCTTGACGCCGGGCTTGCAGGCGTTCATCGTCACCCCGATCGCGCCCCACGCCCTCACCAACCGCCCGATCGTGGTCAGCGGCGCCTCCACCCTGCGGTTCCGGCTCAAGTCGCCGATCGAGGAGGCGGCCCTGGTGCTGGACGGGCACGAGCAGCTGACCCTGGAGGAGCAGAGCACCTTCGAGGTGTCCCGGGCGCAGCGCGACTTCCTCCTGGTCAGCTCGGCCAAGCGCTCCTACTACTACCTGCTGCGCAGCAAGCTGGGCTGGGGCGACACGCCGCGCTACCGCAAGAAGGACGACGAGGAGCCCGCGGCGGCGGAGGAGAGCGAGTGAGCGACGCCGCGCCCGTCGCTGGACGCTCGCCCGCCTTCTCGCGCACCGAGCTGGCCGAGCTCATGATGCCGCACCACGCGAACATCCTCGGCAAGGTGTTCGGCGGCACCGTGCTGGCCATGATCGACAAGGCGGCCGGCACCGCGGCCATTCGCCACGCCGGGCGCACCTCGGTCACGGCGCAGGTCGACCGGGTGACCTTCGAGAGCCCCATCGAGATCGGCGAGATGGTCCGGGTCCTGGCGGAGGTGACCTACGTGGGGCGGACCTCCATGGAGGTCGAGGTGGACGTGTTCGCCATGGACGTGCTCACCGGGACCGAGCGCCTCACCAACCAGTGCTTCGTGACCATGGTGGCGCTGGGCGACGACGGCCGACCGGCCCCGGTGCCGGCGCTCCTGCTGGAGTCGGACGCCCAGCGGCAGCGGCACGCGCGGGCGGAGCAGCGCATGCAGCAGCGGAAGGCCCAGCGGAAGGCGGCCCGATAGCCGAGCCTTCCCCGCGCCTTGACCTCCGCTTGACAGACGAGGCGTATGAGCACTCCCGCAGACGCCCCTCCGCCGCCGGCCGCGCTGCGGCGCGAGGTCGGGATCGCCGGCGCGGTCCTCATGGGGCTGGGCTCGATCGTCGGCGCCGGGGTGTTCGTCAGCATCGCCGTGGCGGCCGGCGTCGCCGGAGGGTGGGTCCTGCCCGCGATCGCCCTGGCCGCGGCGGTCGCCAGCTTCAACGGCCTCTCCAGCGCTCAGCTGGCGGCGAACCACCCGGTCAGCGGCGGGACCTACCAACCTCGCCGCCTTGCAGCTCACCCCCGAGCAGCGCCTGTTCCCCCGGTGGACCTCCTGGGCCGGCCTGGCCGCCTGTCTGTTCCTGGCCCCCTGGGTCGAGACCCGGATCTGGCTCACGGGCGCCGGCCTGATCGCGGTGGGCCTGGTGTGGGTCGAGGTCACGAGCCGCCTGCGCGCCCGGCGACAGTCAGCAGCCTAGGCCGCGGCACGACCTCGCCGGCGATCTGCTGTGTCGGGTCCACCGAACGGCCGGCGCGAACCGAAACGCACCACCGTTCGCGCCACAAGGAGTTCGGGGCGGCACGGCGCTCGCGGAGGCGGTCCCTCGAGGAGGAAGAGCCATGTCCCAGTCCGTCCTGTGTGATCCTTGCGGTCGTCCCGTCGTCCCCACCGGCTTCGGGCGCTGCGCGGTGTGCGGCCACGAGCTGCCGGTGGTCGCCCGGGCGAGCCGCGTCGACGCTCACACGCTCAGGCGGTTCGCCTTCGCCGGCGCCCTGTTCGGCCTGTGGGCCCTGCTGTTCACGCCCTATCGCTCGCTGGCCGCCGTGGCGTTCGGCTTCCTCGTGGTGGCGTACAAGCTGAGTCGCCCCAGCAACGCGGAGCGACTGATCCAAACCGTAGACGCCTCGCTCTGACGCCGTCGCGCCCCTCGGGAGCCAGCTACCCCGACCGACCGGCCCGGCGCGCCGCGCGCGACAGGTCCGAGCGGGGGCCGAAGGCCGCGCGCACCGAGTCGAAGGGGAAGCCGACCACCTGGATCTGGCCGCGGTGGTCGAGGCGCACCTCGGCGTGATTGGGCTCGGCGAAGCGGGGGTCGTCCTCGCGGTAGAAGTCGCTGAGGAAGTGCATGCGCTGGTTGGTGGAGCCGACGAAGCGGCGCGCGGTGGTGCGCTCCTCCTCCTCGTAGCGGCCGTCGACCAGGAGGTCGACCTCGCGCAGCAGCCGGGAGCGGCGCTCCCGCAGCTCCGCCAGGCTGTAGCCGCTGAAGGCCATGACCGACAGGCCGGCCGAGCGGCAATGAGCGGCGAGGCGCGCCAGGGGGCGGTCCTGCTCGAACGGCTCTCCGCCGATCAGGGTGACCCCCTCCAGGTCGGGGTGGCGGACCCGGGCGGCCGCGATCCGCTCCCACAGGGCCGCGACCGTCAGGCGCTCCCCGCCCTCGGGAGCCCACAGGTGCGGGTTGCAGCACCCGGGGCAGTGGAGCGAGCAGCCCTGGGTCCACAGCGCCAGGCGCGCGCCGGGGCCCTCGGCCTCGGTGCGCTCCACCAGGCTCGCCACGGCCACCTCGGCCTCGTCTTCGGGGCCGGCGTCGAGGGCGACGGGCAAGCGCTGCTGGATCATGGAGTCACTCAGGGGCGGGTCATTCCGTGATCTTGATGACGAGCTCGTAGTCCCCGCCCTGTCGGTTCTCCTGGACCTCCTTGACCTGGCCCAGCCGGCCCGCCTTGCGCTTGAGGCTCTCGGCGTAGACCTCGCGCACCACCTCGTTGAGCTCGGCGGTCCGCTCGGCCTCGGTCTCCTCGAGGGCCTCGGCGATCTGGCGCTGCATGCCGCTCGTGGCCGAGTCGCGCTCCTCGTCGGTGATCGCGATCGAGCGCTCCAGCGAGTCCCGCTCCTTGGCTCGCCGCTCGTCCTCGCTCTCGAAGTCCCGGTCGCCGCGGACGGTGATCGTGCGGCTGCGCTCGAGGGTGCGCTCCAGCTCGACCGTCGCCTCGACCGTCATCTCGTCGAGGTCGATCGTCTCGGTCACGTCGCCTCGCTGGCGCTTCAGCTTGCGCCCCTCCGATCCCTCGACCTCCTCCCAACCCTTGTCCTTCAGCCGCTCGCGCAGGATCTCCTCCTGCTCCTCGGCCGGGACGATCTCGGTCAGGACCAGCGACTTGGTCCGGCGGTCCTTGGCCGACACCTTCTCCTGGACCGAGGCGGAGACGCGGATGACGTAGCTCTGGCTCATGCGAAGACCCCGTGGCTGAACGGTCTTTACGAGTGTAGCGCCAGTGTGGTTTCTGGGGGGCTCCGCCCCCCAGATCCCCCCCGAAGAGGCTCCGGGACGGCGCGCGCTGCTCCTCCCTGGGGAGGGGAGACGGTTGGTCTCCGACGATCCGCGCGCGCCGTCCCTCCGCCCACCTCGCGCAGGTGCTCGCTCGGGGATGGTCCAACAGCCCCACCTCGCCACGACCCGCACCTGCGCGAGGTGCTCCGAGAGGCCCGCCCGCTGCGACTTCTTGCCTTCCTGGCTCTTCACAGGGCGCTCCGCGGCCAGCGACAGCTCGGTGGCTTCGGTGTGCGTCGGCGTCTTCGGTGGTCCTGCCTTTCGAGCTCAGGCGGAGGGCGCGGCGCCTCTCCCGCGACAGCTCGGTGCGGTTCGGTGCCGCTCGGTGGCCACTCTTCCGCCTCTGGCGCAGGAGCGGCACTCAAGCGACAGCTCGGTGGTCCGCTCGACCACCCCGGTTGCGCTCACTCCAGCCGCGGCATACAACCGGCCCCATGATCCGCCGCCGCGCCGAGCTCGAGGCCCTCGAGGACCGCACCCTGGCCAGCTACGGCTCCCGCAGCAGCCACAGCCGCGGGCGCGTGCACGCCGAGCCCGAGCCGGACATGCGCACCGCCCACCAGCGCGACCGGGACCGGGTGCTCCACTCGGAGGCGTTCCGCCGCCTGCAGCACAAGACGCAGGTGTTCGTGGCCCACGAGGGCGACCACTACCGCACCCGGCTCACCCACACCATCGAGGTCTCCCAGATCGGCCGCTCGCTGGCGGCGTTCCTGGGCGCCAACGTCGACCTGGCCAACTGCATCGCGCTGATGCACGACCTCGGCCATCCGCCGTACGGGCACCAGGGCGAGGTGGAGCTGAACCTGCTGGCCCGCGAGCACGGCTTGCCGGGCTTCGACCACAACCTGCACGCCCTGCGGGTGGTCGACCGCCTGGAGCGGCGGTACGAGGACTTCCCCGGCCTCAACCTCACCTGGGAGGCGCGGGAGGGGATCGCCAAGCACCAGACCGCCTTCGACTCCCCCGACACGCCCGAGGAGTTCCGCGACTCGCCGCAGCCCGGCGTCGAGGCCCAGATCGCCAGCCTGGCCGACACCCTGGCCTACGTGTCGCACGACCTCGAGGACGCCCTGTACCACGGCTTCTTCACCCTGGGCGAGGTCGAGGCGCTGGGCCTGCCCGTGCTCGACGCGGCGATCGCCGGGGCCGGCCTGCGCGGCGCGACACCCCGCCGCTACGTGCGCCACGGCGCGCTCACCCGCCGGATCATAGGCGCCCTGGTCCACGCGGCCCTCGACGAGACCGGCCGCCGCCTGGAGGAGGTCGGCGCCGCGCCGACCCCCGACGAGGTCCGCGCGCAGTCGGAGCCCGTCGTGGCGTTGCCCGAGTCGGAGGAGGAGCAGGTGGCCACACTGATCGGCTTCCTCCTCAGCCGCGTCTACCGCCACCCGAGCGTGGAGATCATGTGCGACAAGGGCCGGCGCCTGCTGCGCAGCCTGTTCGAGCACTTCGTGCAGCACCCCGGTCACCTGCCGCGCCTGGTGCAGGAGCGCCTGCGGGCCGAGGGCGACCCCGACGACGCGCCGCACGTGGCGCGCTCGGTGCTCGACTTCCTGGCCGGGATCACCGACCGCCACGCGGTGCTGCTGCACCAGCAGATCTTCTCGCCCGGCACCCCGCTGCTGCTGAACATCGACTGACGTGAGCGAGCCCCGCGGCCCCAGCGCCTCGCCCGGCGCCGTCCCGCCCGACGACCCACGCCTGGAGGGGGTCCGCCGGATCTTGTGGGTCATGGACCGGCTGCGGGGTGAGGGCGGCTGCCCCTGGGACCGCGCCCAGACGCCCCGCTCGCTGCGCTCGTTCCTGCTCGAGGAGACCTACGAGCTCCTCGAGGCCCTCGACGGGGACGACGTCGCCGCCGTGCGCGAGGAGCTGGGAGACCTGCTGTTCCAGGTGGTGTTCCACGCCCGGATCGGCGAGGAGGCGGCGCAGTTCCACCTCGGCGACGTCGCCGCGGGGATCGCCACCAAGCTGTTCGGCCGCCACCCGCACGTGTTCGGCGGGGAGTCGCTCGCGGATCCCGCCGCGGTCGAGGCGGCCTGGGAGCGGCACAAGCGCCGCGAGGGCCGCCGCTCGGTCCTGGAGGGGGTGCCGGCGCAGCTGCCGTCGCTGCTGCGGGCCCAGCGCGTCCAGGACAAGGCGGCCCGGGTGGGCTTCGACTGGAAGGACGCTCGGGGGCCGGTCGGCAAGCTGCGCGAGGAGATCGAGGAGCTCGCGGCCGAGCTGCCGAGCGACGTTGGATCCGCCGACCTCGCCGCCCTCGAGCACGAGCTGGGGGACCTCCTGTTCTCGGCGGTCAACCTCGCCCGCCACCTGGGCCTGGACGCCGAGCAGGCGCTGCGGACCGCGACGGCCCGCTTCGAGCGCCGCTTCCGCCGCGTCGAGGGCGCCGGCGGCGACCTCACCGCCCGCTCGGAGGAGGAGCTGGATCGCCTGTGGGAGCAGGCGAAGGCGGACGAGGGGTAGTTTTCCCCACCGCCCTCCGGATCCCCCAGGTCCCCGCCGTCCGCGCGCTCCCCCAGGGCGAGCTGGGGAGTGCTCCTCCGCCGCTCGCGGGAATCCTCGCGCCGCACACCCGGGCGGGGTCGGGAGCACACCGTCGCCGCTTGACCTAGGCCCTCCGCTCGGGCTGGACGAGCTGTTGCTGAGGAGCCTCCGCACGCCCGCGCAGCAGCGGGGTGGGGAGGTGATCCAGTGTTGAGCGAGGCTGCCGCGCCCGCCCGAAAGCGCCCGAGCGACGAGCTCGAGCTGTCCATCGTCATGCCCTGCCTGAACGAGGTGCGAACCCTCGAGACCTGCATTCGCAAGGCACACCGCTCCCTCGAGGAGCACGGGGTCCGCGGCGAGATCATCGTCGCCGACAACGGCAGCACCGACGGGTCGCAGCGGCTCGCCCGGCGGCTGGGCGCCCGGGTGGTGCCGATCCCCGAGCGAGGATACGGCGCCGCCCTGGCCGGAGGGATCGCGGCCGCCCGCGGGCGCTACGTCCTCATGGCCGACAGCGACGACAGCTACGACCTGCGCACGGTGCAGCCGTTCGTCGAGCAGCTGCGCCAGGGGCACGAGCTGGTCATGGGCAACCGGTTCCGCGGCGGCATCGCCCCCGGCGCCATGCCGCTCCTGCACCGCTACCTCGGCAACCCCGGGCTGACGCTCCTGGCGCGGGTCCTGTTCGGGAGCCCCTTCGGGGACGTGTACTGCGGGCAGCGGGCCTTCACCCGCGAGGCGTTCCACCGCCTCGGCCTGCAGGCCAAGGGCATGGAGTTCGCCCTGGAGATGGTCGTCAAGGCGACCCTGTTCGGCCTGCGGACCCAGGAGGTGCCCGTCACCCTCAGCCCCGACGGGCGCGACCGCGCGCCGCACCTGCGGACCTGGCGCGACGGGTGGCGCAGCCTGCGCCTGTTCCTGCAGCACAGCCCTCGCTGGCTGCTGGTGTACCCCGGCCTGGTCCTGCTGCTGGCCGGCCTCGGCGCCGGCGGGTGGCTGCTCTCCGCCGGGGCGACGGGCGCCGCCCTGGGCTTGGGGCTCCTCGCCAGCGGCGGCGCGGTGGCCGCGGGCTTTCAGGGGCTGCTGCTGGGCGCGGTCGGCGCGCTCGCCCTCCCGCGACCCCAGGGCGCTCCGCCGCGGCCGGTCTTCGGCCGCAGCCTGGAGGTCGGGCTGGCGCTCGCGGCAGCCCTGACCGTGGGGTCGGGGGGGGCGCTGATCGCGGGCGCTGACACGACGGCCGCGCACCTGGTGGCGCCCGCGGTGCTCCTCATGTCCCTCGCCGGCCAGGCGGCGGTCACCGGGCTGTTCCTGCACGTGCTCCGCCCCCGCCTCCTCGACCCGCAGGGGCCGACGGTCGAGCCCTCCGCCGCGGCGGCGCGTCCGCCGGCGCGCATCCCGACGGCCGCCGGGGAGCCGTCGCGCACCGCGTCGCGGGCCGCCTAGGAGCTTCGGTGCTCACCGGACGCACCATGCTGGACCGATTCGCTCCTCCCTCGACTCGACCCGGTCGCCTGGCCCAGCGGGCCCTCCACGAGGAGGGCTCGCCGGGGCCGCGGGTGGCCCTGGTCTCCGACCTCGCCTCCCTGCGCATGGGGGGCGAGGCGGCCCTGGCGGTGCAGTGGTTCGCGGGGCTGCGGGCGCGCGGCGTCGACGTGACCCTGATCGGCCACGGCCGCAACCGGGAGGAGCTCGAGGCTCTGTTCCCGCAGGACCGGGACCGCCTGCTGCTGGTCCCCGCCGACCGGCTGCACCGGGCGCTGTTCCGCGCCGGCCGGCCGCTCCCGCACCGCGTGAAGATGGGCACCACACGCTTCGCCAGCCACCTCTACACGCAGGCGCTGCAGCGCCGCGAGCTCCGCCGGCTGATCGGCGCGGGCGAGGTGGACATCGTCCACCAGACCATGCCCGTCTCCCCGCAGGAGCCCTCCCTGCTGTACGGGCTGGGGGTGCCGGTCGTGATCGGGCCCCTCAACGGCGGCCTCGAGTTCCCCCCTGCCTTCCGCGAGCGCGACCCCTGGCTGGAGTCGGTCGTCACCCGCGCCGCCCGCGCCGTGGGGGAGCGGGTCAACCGGTGGATCCCCGGCAAGCAGCAGGCGGACCTGGTGCTGGTGGCGAACGAGCGCACCCGCCGCGCCCTCCCGCCCGGGATCGGCCGCCGGGTGGCGACGCTGACCGAGAACGGCGCCGACGTCGGGCTGTGGCGACCTGCCGAGGACGGAGGAGCGGCGGACGACGATCGGCGCCCGCTGCGCTTCGTGTTCATGGGTCGGTTCGTGGCCTGGAAGGGCCTCGACCTGCTGCTGGAGGCGTTCGCCCAGCTGCGCCGGCGCCGCGTCACCGATCGCCCGCTGCGCCTGGAGGTGTGGGGGCACGGCGTGGCGCAGCCGCGCTACGAGGAGCTGGCCCGCCGCCTGGGGGTGGCCCCGCTCACGCGCTTCCGCGGCTGGCTGTCGAAGGCCGACAGCGCGGCGCGGCTCCGCCGGGCGGCCGCGCTGGTGCTGCCCAGCCTGTGGGAGTGCGGCGGCGCCGTGGTGCTGGAGGCCATGGCCTCGGGGGTCCCCGTCATCGCCGCCGCCTGGGGCGGCCCGGCCGAGTACCTGGACGAGCGCTGCGGGATCCTGGTCCCGCCCCACGACCGCGACGCCCTGGTGGGCGGGCTGGTCGACGGCATGGAGCGCCTGATCCGCGAGCCGGCGCTGCGCGCGCGCATGGGCGCGGCGGGGCGGCGCAAGGTCCTCCAGCGCTACGCCTGGGACGCCAAGGTCGAGCGCATGCTCGCCCTGTACCAGGAGACCCTGCGCCGAGCTCGAGGCGAGGTGGCTCGTGGCTGAGCCGACCTGCCGGGCGGGGCTGGTGGTCGAGACCTCCCTCGGCCACGGGACCCACGCCGCCGCCCTCGCCCGGTGGGTCGCCCGCGATCGCCGCCTCGAGGCGCGCTGGCTGCCGGTGCCCTACCGCTCCGGCCGGGTCGCCGGAGGGCTGGGGGCCTCGCTCCAGGACGCCCTGCGCCGCCGGACCGGCCCGGTCGATCGCCTCCTCGACCGGCTGCCGCTCCTGCGCGGCAACTGGTCGCTGCGGGCGGGCCTCCGCGGCCGTCGCGCCGCCCAGGCCGGGCTGCGCGGGGGCGACCTCGACGTGCTGCTGTTCCACACGCAGGTCACGGCCCTGTGCAGCCTCGACCTCATGCGGCGGACCCCCGCGGTGGTGTCGCTCGACGCGACGCCGCTCAACATGGACGGCGTCGCCGCCGGCTACGACCACCTGCCCGGGACCGCTGACCCCCTCGACGCCCTCAAGCGCCGCTGGAACCGCGCCGCCTTCGCCGCCGCCACCGCGCTGGCGCCCTGGAGCAGGTGGGCCGCCCAGAGCCTGGTCCACGACTACGGCGTCGAGCCGGGGCGTGTGCACGTGATCCCGCCGGGCGTGGACCTCGAGTCCTGGTCGCCCGGGAACGCCGCCCGGCGCGAGGGGGCGGGGCCGGTGCGGCTCCTGTTCGTGGGCGGGCAGTTCGCCCGCAAGGGCGGCTGGGAGCTGCTGCAGGTGTTCCGGGCCGCCCTCGCGGACAGGTGCACCCTCGACATCGTCACCCGGGACCCGACGGTCTCGTCGGGGCCCGGCGTCCGCGTCCACCGCGGCCTCACGGCCGGGGACGAGCGCCTGCGGCGGCTGTACGCCTCAGCCGACCTCCTGGTCCACCCCACCCGGGGCGACTGCATGCCGCTGGCGGTGATCGAGGCCATGGCCAGCGGGACCGCCGTCGTCGCCTCGCGCATGGGCGCGATCCCCGAGCAGGTCAGGCCCGGGGAGAACGGCGTGCTGGTCCGGCCCGACGATGCGGCCGACCTCTCGGCGGCCCTGCGCGCGCTCGTGTCGGACCCGGTCCGCCTTCGCGCCATGGGCGCCGCGGGGCGCCGTCGGGCCGAGGAGCGGTTCGACGCCGCGCGCAATTACCCGGCGCTGATCGGCCTCCTGGTGGAGGCGGGGCGCGGCCGCTCCCTGGCGCACGCCGCGCCTGCGCCGCTGGCGACCCGGCGGGCGTCATGAGCGGGCCCGTGACCTCCAGCGCCCGCCACGAGGCCTGGCGCGGCCTGATGCGGCCCGAGCGGCCGCGACGGCGGCGCCGCCCGCCGCGGCGCCGGGCCGCCGTCGCGGGCGCGCTGGGGCTGCGGCGCGCCGGCGCGGGGCTCGCGGTGAGGGCCGGCGACCCGTCGCGCCCCGCCCTCTCGGTCGACGAGGCCGAGTCGGCGATCAACGCCCTGACGATCCTCGAGCACGGCGTCCCGACCGATCGCTACCTCGGCCTGCCGATCTTCGAGAACACCCTCACCCGCCCCTGGCCCGAGAGCGCGGAGTACGCGTTCCGCGACACCAGCTACTCCACCCACGGGCTGGCGGTGTACCACGGCTGGCTGCCCCTGTACGCGATCGCCGGCTCGTTCGCCCTCGCCGGCGTCGAGCCCGACGCGCGGCCGCCCTCGGGAGCCCGAGGTCCGCTGGCTCCCCTCGACATGGAGAAGGTCGAGCGGCAGACCCGCGCCGCCCGCCTGCCGGCGCTGGTGTTCTCGGCGCTGTTCCTGCTGGCGCTGTACTGTGGCGGGCGGGCGCTGCTCGGCAGCGACGCTGGCTGGATCGCCCTGGCCGTCGGCGCCCTGGCGGAGCCTTGCGTGCACGCGGGCCGGCAGGCGCGCTACTACGCGGCCGCGCTGGCCCTGAGCACCCTGTGCTGCCTGGCGATCTGGCGCATGCGCCGCCACGGCCGGCTGCTGGATCACGCCCTGGGCGGCGTGGCCTTCGTGCTGCTGTTCCACGTCCACGTGCTGACCTTCGCGGCGGCGGCGGTGGTCGCCGCCGTGTGGCTGGCGCCGGGGCTGCTCCGCCGCGGACCCGAGCGCGCCGCCCGATGGACGGGCGCCGGGCTGCTGGCGGCGATCGTCGCGGGCGGCACCGTCCCCTGGGCCCTGGTCACAGGCTTCTTCGACCCGCTGCCGTACCTGCGGCCGGCGCGCGAGACGCTCCAGCTCGCCGACCCCTTCCGCTATCTGGCGGAGCACCCCGAGCTCGCTGGGCTCTTGGTGGGAGGCGCCGCCTGGCTGGCCGCTGCGCCGTTCCTGACGAAGCGGTTGCCCGAGCGGTGGGCGCGTCCCTACCAGGGCAGCCTCCGGCCGGCTCGCTTCCTCCTGCTGTGGATCGTCGTCGGCTACGCCGCCTTCCCGCTGCTCGCGCCCGCCGCCAGCTGCTTCTTCTGGCGCGCCTCCCTGGGGATTCAGGGGCCGGCGATCCTGCTGGGCGCCGTGCTGCTCGCCGCCGCCGCTCGAGCGGCCCTCGCCTCCCGCGGCGGCGGCGACCCGGGCCTCGCCTCGAGCCGCGTCCGCTGGCTGGCGCTGCCCCTGGCCCTGCTCCTGCTGGCGACGCAGACGGATCGCCTC
>JAWLGW010000028.1:0-16769 GCA_041690735.1 Planctomycetota bacterium | reverse complement strand
CATGATCGCCTGGGCCTGGATCTCGCCCTCGGTGTGGGCCCTGGTGGCGGGCGGCGTGGCGAAGGCGGTGCTCCTCACCGCAGCCAGCTACCTGTTCCTGGAGGGGCACCTCAACCGGTTCCGCTGGGACTGGCCCTCGGCGCGCGCGCTGTTCGACTTCGGCAAGTGGGTGTTCGCCAGCACCATGCTCACGTTCCTGGCGGCCCAGGCCGACCGGCTGATCTTCGGCAAGCTCGTCCCGCTGGACGTGCTGGGCGTGTACGGGATCGCGGCCGCCCTGGCGATGGCCCCGACCAGCGTCCTGGTGAAGCTGGGGAACTCGGTGATCTTCCCGGTGCTGAGCCGGCTGCGCGGCCGGGGCGACGACGCCTTCCGGCAGGGCGCGGCCCGTGCCCGGCTCCCCCTGCTGCTGGGCGGCGGGGCGATCATGGCGGCCATGATCCCGGCCGGGCCGACCCTGGTCGAGGTCCTGTACGACGAACGCTACGCGGCCGCGGGCTGGATGCTGCGGCTCCTGTTGATCGGCGGGTGGTTTCGCTGCCTGGCGGCGCCGAACGAGGCGACGCTGCTGGCCGCGGGGAACACCCGCGCGGTCGCCTCGGGGAACGCGGTGCGCCTGGTGGCGATCGGCACGCTGCTGCCGATCGGCTTCCTCCTGCGCGGCTTCATGGGAGCGGTCGGCGGGCTGGTGGTGGCGGACCTGCTCCGGTACCTGACCGTCGCCTGGCTGGTGTGGCGCCGGGGGCTGGGCGGCTTCCGGCAGGACGTGGCCGCCACCGGCCTGTTGGCCGCGGCCACCGCCTGCGGCTGCCTGGCCATGTGGGCCGCCGAGGGGGCGGGCGTCCGTCACTCGGCCCTGCTGGCGCTGATCGGCGCCAGCGTGGGGGCGGCGCCCTGGGCGCCACCCGTCTGGGGCTGGTGGCAGCAGCGCGGCCGCGCCTGATCCCGATCCGGACGCCTCTGCAGACGAACAGGCGATGCCGAGTAAGCTCAGCGCGGCTCCGACGAGGCCCGCGGCGCTGCCCTGCGCGGGTGGCGCGAGCGATCTCGGACGTCCTGCCGCGGCGGGAGCGGGTGGGGAGTGACCTCGGCCCAGGCCGGGGGAGGGATGCAGACGACCTGAGGTCAGAACGCTTCGAGTGAGGCAGCGGCTAGCTGCTCGCCATGAGCCGTCAGTCGTGTTCTCGCCGCTCCGCGCGCGACGGGTGGCGTCTGCTCGTCCTTGTTGCGGGGCCTAACTGCTGATCGCCAGCTGCCAACGGCTGCAAGCACGCGAGACCGTGACGTCAGGTCAGCTGCACCCGGAGAGACCGGAGCGCGGGCCGCGCCGCGCGAGTCTGCGCGAGGTATTGGGGGAGCGAGGAGCCATGCGCGCACGATTCGGCGGAGCTCGCCTCCGCAAGACGCTGGTCCATCTGGCGCCGCTGCCGGCGGTGGCGCTGCTGGCGCTGCTGTGCGGACAGGTCTTGCTGCCTGCGGAGCCGGCGCCGCGTCCCGAGCTGGGTCCGCGGGTCGAGCTCGCCACGCCAAAGCCGCAGGCGGCCCCCCCGCCTGAGCGACCCGAGCCGCCCCTGCCTCCGGTCCGGCGCCCGGCCCCGCTGAAGGCGCCGGCGCGGGAGCCGAAGCAGGCCGCCCCCGCTCCGGTCCCCACGGCCGAGGCGGGCTGGGCCGCCGACCCGGAGCGCCGCCGGCAGGCAGTCGCGACCCTCGCTGGCCGGGCACCTACCGACGCCGCCGCGCGGCTCCAGCTCGAGCGGCTCCTCGACGACCCCGACGCGCGAGTCGCGCGCGAGGCGGCCTACGCGGTGGCCGACCTGCCCGGCGGCCGGGAGCTCCTGGCGCGCCACCTGTGGAGCGGCGCCTCGGCGGGCCTGGTGCAGCTGGCCTGCCTCGAGGCGATGCTTCGGATCGGCGACGCGCAGGACGTCCCGCTCCTCCTCCCCTGGATCGAGCGCGCCGGCCTGCCGGGTGAGCTGGCCCTGCAGGCCATTCACGCCATCTGCGATCGCGCCGAGCTCCCCCTTCCGCCCGGCGTCCCGGCCCGCTGGGAGCCCACGGAGCGCCCCAAGGTGGTCGAGGCGCCGTAGTGTCCTGACGCTGAAGCCAACCGGGTGCAGATGATCTGAAGGGCAGACCTTCCTGCCCGTGCCCGTGCCCGAAGGCCTTTCGGGCACGGGCACGGGAGGCTGTCGCGAAACGCGAGGAGCGCCTCGCGAGGAGCCCTATCGAACACGGAGTATCAGCAGGGAATATCAACGAGAACAGCGAACGGCTCGTCCTCCGAGGCCGAACTGCGTTGCCTACAGCGGAGCCAAGCCCTGTTCCCATTCCTTGTTTGCTGTTTGCTGTTGATATTCCGTGTTCGATCTCCTCGGGCTACGCGGCTGCGTCCTACGACAGCCTCACGGGCACGGGCACGTGAGAAGAGCGCCAGCCCCACAGCCATGCGTGTTCGTCATCGAGCTCAGCTGCACCCAAGTCGAACGCCACCCTCAGGAGGGCTCGGGCTGAGGATTCCGCAGGCGCATGTTCACGAAGTGGTACGGCGGGCAAGGCCCGGTCGACTCGAAGCGGAGGTGCGGGAAGCGCCTCGCCACCTCGCCCAGGCGAGCGTCGAAGGCGCCCTCCCGCGCGGCGGTGACCAGGAACGAGGCGTCCAGCACCGTCCGCTCGCTGGTCGGCTTGTTGGTGCGCGTCGCCTCGGAGACGTCGCGCAGGGCGCGCAGCACCTCGTCGCTGTACCGCTGGGAGCGCTCGTGGAGGAGCGTGTCGACCAGCCGCCCGTACTGCACCCGCGCGAAGTAGGTCGAGCCGGGTCGAGTGGTGATCTCGCGCCGCAGGTCCTTCAGGCACGGGTCGCTCTCCTCCACCTCCTGCAGCACCTGCTCGGCGTTCCAGTGCACCTGCAGGTCGCGCTGGATCTTGCCCTCCATCTTGGAGAGGACGTCTCGCAGCGCCTCGTACGCCGAGCTCAGCACCGCGACCAGGTCCTCGGCGGTCCGGAACACCGTCCCGAAGGAGAGCGGGATGACGGTATGGGCCCGCATCGCCTCCTCGCTGACGCGGCCGTGGCGGAGCAGGTTGTCGGGCGTCGGCTCGAAGGTGCTGCGCGGCGTGTCCGACACCAGGGCCGCGATGTCACGGTACGCGACGGCGTGGACGCCGGCGTCGCCATCGATCCCGAACGCGCCCAGCCGCGTATCGTCGGGGCGGCCGATGATGCAGTACACGTACTTCCGCATGACCGCGGGCCGCGTCACTCCGGCCTCTCCTGCGCCGGGACGGCCGGGTGGCGTGCATCCAGGAAGCGCTGCACGCGCGGCACCAGCTCCTGGGGGTCGATCGGCTTGACCAGCGCGCCATCGCAGCCAGCCTCGCGGGCGCGCTCGAGGTACGGCTCCTGGGCGTGAGCGGTCAGGGCGACGATCGGCAACTCTCGCGTGCGGGGGTCCGCGCGCAGCCGCCGGGTCACCTCCCACCCGTCGAGCCCGGGCATCTCGAGGTCGAGCAGGATCAGGTCCGGTCCCGCCTCGAGGGCCCGCTCCAGCGCCTCATGTCCTGAGCGCGCCTCTACGGTGCGGAAGCCTCCCCACGTCAGGATCTCGGCGACCAGCTCCCGGTTGTCGCGGTGGTCGTCGACCACCAGGATCAGGGGGGTGGGAGCGTCGTTCATGCATCTCCTCCGTGGCGCGGCAGCCGCACCGAGAAGGTCGATCCCGACCCGGGGGTGCTGACCAGCGCGATGGTGCCGCCTAGCATCTCGACCAGCCGCTTGCAGATCGGCAGACCAAGCCCCGTGCCCCCGTAGTGCCGCGTGAGCGAGCTGTCGGCCTGCTGGAACTCCTCGAAGATGCGGACCTGGTCCTCGGCGCCGATCCCGATGCCGGTGTCGGCCACCTCGATCAGCGCCTCGTGCCCCCCCCCGTCGAGGCGGGCCTGGACCATGACCAGGCCCTCGGGGGTGAACTTGAGCGCGTTCGACAGCAGGTTGAGCACGACCTGCTTGAGCTTCTTGCGGTCGCTGCGCACCTCGCCGAGGTCGGGGTCCACCCGGCGGCTGACCCGCAGCCGGGAGCGCGCGATCAGCGGCTCGACCTCCTCGAACACCTCGTCGATCAGCGAGGCCATGGAGAAGGTCTCGAGGTGCAGCGGCATGCTCCCGGCCTCGATCCGGGTGATGTCGAGCAGGTCGTTGATCACCCCCAGCAGGTGGCGCGCGTTCGAATCGACCCGCTCCAGCTTGGTCAGGGCCCCCTCCGCCAGCGTCTGCTTCGCGACGCGTTGCTGCTGCAGCAACAGCTGCGTGTAGCCGATGATCGCCTGCAGCGGCGTCCGCAGCTCGTGGGAGATGTTCGCCAAGAACTGCGACTTGGTGGCCGAGGCCTGCTCGAGGGCGATCGCCTGCCGCCGCAGGAGCTCGTTCTGCTCCACCAGCTCCGCCGTCGCCTCCTGGACGCGCCGCTCCAGCTCCTGCGAGTGGCGCTTGACCTGCTCGTACAGCTCCGCCTTCTCCTGGGCCTCGCGTCGGTCGTGCAGGATCGTCACCACGGCGATGTCCTCGCCCTCGGCGCTGACGACCTTGCCCGCCAGCGCCTCCACCGGCAGCGGGGTGCCGTCCTGGGGGTCGACCAGGCTGAGCTCCCCTCGCCAGCGGAGGGTGCGGCGGGTGGAGAGGTTCGCCAGGAACGAGGACAGCACCGCGTCGTTGGAGCGCACCCACCGCTCGCTGCCGGGGTCGCCCTCCGCTCGCTCGGTGAACAGCCGCACGGCCGGGGGGTTCATGAGCACGATCTCGCCCGCCGGCTCGGTCACGAGGACCGGGTCCGCCACGGCGCTGATGATCAGGTCGAGGCGGTCGCGCTCGGCCCGCACCACGGCCTCCGCCTGGCGCAGCTTGCGGCAGTTGCGCTGCACCTCGGCCATCGCCTGATGCAGGTCGGACACGTCGTGCAGCACGCTGACGACCGACGCCCCGTCCCGCGGCTCGGTCAGCGGCGCCGAGATCAGCTCGAACAGCAGCTCCTGACCGTCGGCGGGGTCGACCAGGGCCAGCTCACGCCGCCCCGCCGGCTGCCGCGGCGCGTCCTCGCGCGGCAAGAGGCAGGCGGTGAACAGCATGTTGTTCAGGGCGACGGCCCGCCGGATCCCCTCGTCGGCGTCCGGGGGCGCGACGAGCAGGCGCTCGGCGCGGACGTTCGCCAGGCGAAGGCGCCCCTCGGCATCCGTCAGCGCGATCGGGTCGGGGACGGCGCCGATCACGCTCCGGAGCAGGGTCTGACCGGCGGGGCCCGTGGCCTCCCGGCGGACCGCCGGGTAGCGGCCGGCCAGGAGCCGGGCGCTCAGGAGCTGCGCGGCGTACACCAGGTTGCGGGAGGGGCTGGGGTCGCCGCTGGTCGCCAGGAGCAGCCCCAGGGGCTGCTCCTCCTCTTCCCGGCGCAGCGGAAGGGCGAGGAGCGGCTCCGCTCCGAACAGCCGGCCTGCGGGCGAGGCCTCGCCGAGCGCCCCCTGCCCGTACCAGCGCGGGCTCTGGCCGCTCAGGACCGCCGCCAGGGGATCGCGGTCGCGGCGGAGGCGGAAGCCCTGCACCTGCTCGGCGGGGAGCCCTGCCCCCGCGAGCCCTCGCACCTCCAGCCCGTCGACCAGCGCGACCAGCACCTGAGGAGACGACCCGTGGCGGGACACCCACACCGCGGTCGCCCGGGCGCTCTCCGCGAGGCTGGACGCCCCGGAGAACAGCGCCTCGCTCAGCTGCGCCCGCGCCGCCGCGCGCGGGAGGCTGCTCGTGGTTGGAGGGATCACGGCCGCCGCGGCCTCCCGACCTTGCTTACGACTGCTCCTCACGCCGCCTCTCCGTCACCAGGGCAAGCGCATGACGGTGTCGATCCCCCGCCCTTCGCGCTGCTGCGCGAGCATCGCCTGCACCGTGCGCCCGGCGACCCAGCGCGTCCCCGCGGACGGCTCCAGCCGGCGCGCGAGCTCGGCGGCGAACCGCTCCGCGAGCGCGACGGCGGGCTGGACCGCGAAGGCGTAGGTCGCGACCAGGCGCCCGAGCATCTGACCCCGCACGCGCGTCGCCAGCCCCGGATAGGCGCGCCGCGCCAGCTCGACGTCGAGGCGGAGGGGGCGCCCTTCGGCGTCCACGACGATGTTGTTCAGGCGGTGGTCCGAGTCGACGAAGCCGGCCTCGAGCACGCGCCGGGTCAGCTCGATCAGCTCCACGTCGAAGGCGCGCAGGGCCTGATCGTCGGTGCGGGCCAGGTGCTTGACGTGGTCCAGGGCCACCGTGCACCGCCCCAGGTCCTCCATGAGCACCGCGTGGACGGAGACCCCCGCCTCCTCCACCCGCAGGAGGCCCACCGGCCTGGGCACGGGGACGCCCGCCTCGTGCAGCGCGCGCAGGTTCTGCCACTCGTGGTCCCAGCTGGCGGTGGCCGTTCGGGTCCGGATCCGGCCCTTCAGGTCGTCGCGCGCCCACCACTTCGCGATCACGGGGTCGGCGCCGCGCCGCCGCACGCGGACCACCTTGCGCCCCGGCTCCGACTTGAGCAGCTCCACGTCGTCCTCCTCGGCGTGGAGCGCGTGGAGGAGGGCGCCGGGGCAGGGGGTCCCGGCGAGGGCGCGCGGCAGGGCGCGCGGCAAGGCCCGTCGCCGGGCCGCGGCCAGGGCGTCCACCACCTGCTGCCGCGCCGGTCGCGCCGCGTCGGCAGGCGGCTCGCTCGTGTCTACCTCGCGGACCCTGCCGGCCGCGCCGGACCGGTCGAGGACGCGCTCCAGCCGCCGGTAGTAGCCCTCCACCTCGTCCGCCGACAGCTCCGGCTTGCGCGTCGCGATGGCCTGCGCGTCCGCCCTCAGGAGCAGGAGCAGCGTGGGGCGGGCGATCAGCGGTCCGAGCAGCCGCTCGAGCCCCGGGAACTCGGGCATGCCGTACTTGACGAACGCGTCGTAGGGGGAGGTCTCCACCACGACGACCCGACCGCTCAGCCGCAAGAGCTGCGCCCGGAGGCTGCCGAGCGTCACGTCCGCGAGGTCGGCCAGGAGGCGCATCCGCTTGAGCGCCCGCCACCCCGGCGCCGAGGGCGGCACCACCCCTTGCTCCAGCCCCTGCCAGGCCGTCTCGAACCGCTCGCGAGGGAGGCCGCGGGCGGCGTGGACCGCTCGCAGCGCCTGGCGCGTGCAGCCGCGCAGCATCCAGCGCAGGGAGTACAGGCGGCGATGGGGCACCCGGCGCTCGTCGAGGGTCCGGGCCAGCTCCTCGGCCAGGGTCGTCTTGCCCGAGCCGTCGGGACCGGCCAGGTACACCAGCGGCGGCAGGGAGGGGCGCAGGCGCCGGAGCAGCAGGCCCAGGGCGCGGGCGTGGCTGCGCAGCATCCGGCGCGGGTCCTCGCGCCCCCAGCGCGCCTCGACCAGGCGCCGCAGCACCTCCTCGTGCCAGGGGTGAAAGCCCTGCGACGCCTCGATCGCGGCCGGGGTCACGCCGCCGGTCGCCTCGGAGAACCACCGCGCCGTGGCGGGGTCCTGCAGGGCCGCGCAGATCTCGCGCTGGTAGCGCGGGTCGCGCTTGCGGCGCCACTGGTTCATGAGGAGGACCAGCGCGTCCGGCTGCGCGTACGCGTTGAAGCTGCAGCCGTCGCGCCGCACCCGTCGCGTGCGCACCTCGTCCCAGAAGACCTTGTAGCTGAGGCCGGGCACCACCCGATGGGACGGCCGCAGCGGGATCGACTCGTAGGTGCGGGCGTCGATCTTGAGGCGAGCCCCCGCGGGCTCATGGATGTCGAGGACCACGTTGTTGCGGGCGCCGGCGCGGAGCGACCAGTCGCAGCGGCGCTCCCGGCAGGCCCCCTCGACCGCCTCGACCAGCAGCCCGGCGTCGTCGGGGGCCACCAACAGCCCGATGTCCGGCTTGAGCAGCCGGTGGGGGTAGCCGTCGTGGTTCCGCAACACGAGGTAGCGAGCCTCGACCTGATCGAGGTGCCGAAACAGGGCTCGCACCAGCTCGGGGTCGGTCATGGACGCTGCGGACATCGCTCGCTCCTGCCCTGCGCGGCAACACGTCCCGTGCCACGGCGCGGAGGCCGCACCGGCGGCACCTAAAGCGGTGAGCGGCGTCGGAATCCGCACCCGGCGCGCGAAATTCCGCCCCTCGTCGCCTGCCCTCTCCTCTCGCTCGCGGCCCGCCGAGGCCGCGCGCCGCCCCCGCCTCCAGCCGCCGCCGCGTAGCGCGGTCGGGGGCGAGGAGCGAGGACGTCGACGCGCTCAGGCCAGAGGGAGCTGAAGGCGCAGCCGGGTCGGCCCGACCGCCTTCAGCTCGCCGGCCCCGTGGCCGCCGAGCAGGCGGCGGGCGAGAGCCAGCGGGATGCGGGCGCGATCCCACGGATCAGGCAGGGGGCCCGCCGTGGGCGCCGCCACCTCCACCACCGCGTCGGTGCCGCGCCGGACCACCGTCACCTCGAACGGGCCGCGCTCGGTTCCCACGGCGACCACGGCGGCGCTGACGAAGCTGTGCAGGAGGAGCCGGAGGAGGTCGGCGTCCCCGTCGACGGTGACCTCCTCCTGTCCGCGCGTCTGCAGCCACGCACCGTCGCGGCCGTGCTCTCCAGCGACCACGGCAGCCGCCGTCCGCGCCAGGTCGGCCAGCCTCACCCGGCTGCGCCTCTCGTCGCGGCTGCCGGCGATGGCGACCAGGTCCTCCATCAAGACGTCCACGCCGCGCAGCCGCTCCTGCATGGCCTCGCAGGCCTTGCGCTCGACGCCCTGCTCGGGCGCGAGCCGCTTGCGCACCACCTCCAGCGCGCCGCCGATCCCGGCGAGCGCGTTGCGGACCTCGTGGGCCACCAGGCGCGTCAAGTGATGACTGCGATAGTCGGCGAGGCGTGCGCGCGCCGTGGCCAGCTGACTGTCTTCCATGGAACCCCTACTCTCCCGCCTCCGCCAGCGCTGGCGACGCGTGATCCGCTCGTCATCCCGACCCCTCCTCCGCCCGCGTGCGACGTGAGGCGAGGCCATCCCGTCGCCGGCACGCCTAGCACGTGCGCTGCCGAGCTCGTGTCAGGGACGATACCGAGGCGCTGCGATCCCCTGCGGGGCGCGTCCGCGCACCGAGGGGCGAGCATCCACAACCCCAGGGGAACCTCACCCGGGGCGGGAGCGTCCCCCGCGCGCCGAGCGCGCGCTGGTGGGCCCTCGCAGCCGAATCGCGCGGCCCCCACCGCGGGCACCGCAATTGCGCGCACTCCGCTCGGGCAGCACTACTCAGCCTCGTAGCACCGATACACAATGGCCCCTCACGGACCACCGCAGAACGTGAGGGCGGGACCAGAACTCATGAAGCCAACCATCCTCGTCGTCGATGACGAGCAGCTCGTCCGCTGGTCGCTGCGAGAGCGACTGGAGGAAGAGGGATTCCAGGTCGAGGAGGCCGACACCGGCGCTCGCGCCGTCGAAATGTTCGAGCAGGGTCTGTACGACCTGGTGCTCCTCGACTACTGCCTCCCCGACGGAAACGGCATCGACCTGCTCAGGAAGATGCTGGAGCACGACCCCGACCCGCCGATCGTGATGATGACCGCCCACTCCAGCGTGGAGATGGCGGTCGAGGCGATGCGGCTGGGGGCTTACCACTACACGCGCAAGCCGTTCACCCTGGACGAGGTGTGCGTGGTGGTGAACAAGGCCCTGGAGACGACGCGCCTGCGGCGCGAGGTGCGACGGCTCCTGGCCCGGGAGAACGAGCTGCACGGCTTCTCCCGCATCATCGGCGAGTCGGACGCCATGCAGCGGGTCAAGGAGACCCTGCGCAAGATCGCCGTCAGCCCCGCCTCCACCGTCCTGATCACCGGCGAGAGCGGCACGGGCAAGGACGTGGCGGCGCGGACGATCCACAGCCAGAGCGACCGACGCGACTCGCCGTTCATGAACATCACCTGCTCGGCCCTGCCCGAGACGCTCCTGGAGAGCGAGCTGTTCGGTCACGAGCGCGGCGCGTTCACCGACGCCAAGCAGCAGAAGAAGGGCCTCCTGGAGCAAGCGGACGGCGGGACCGTGTTCCTGGACGAGATCGGCGAGATGGCGCCCTCCCTCCAGGCGAAGCTGCTGCGGTTCCTCGAGGAGCGCGCCTTCCGGCGGGTCGGCGGCAACACGGACATCCGCCCCGACGTCCGCGTGCTGGCGGCGACCCACGTCGACCTCAAGGAGGCCATCAAGGACGGCGGCTTCCGCTCCGACCTGTACTACCGCCTGGCCGTGCTGCACGTGCGCCTGCCCGCCCTGCGGGAGCGTCGCAGCGACATCGAGCTGCTGGTCCAGTTCTTCGTGGACTCCTTCAACCGCGAGTTCAAGCGCAACGTCAGGGGCCTGTCGGCGGGCGCGCTCCGCCTGCTGGAGAACTACCCCTGGCCCGGCAACGTGCGCGAGCTCAAGAACACGATCGAGCGCGGCGTCCTGCTGTGCGACAGCGACCGCCTGGACGTCGACGACTTCCGCGGGCTCGTGCAGGAGAAGAACGACTCGCGCTCGTTCGCCCTGCCCCCCGAGGGCCTCAACCTCCGCGACCTCGAGCGGGAGCTGGTGATCCAGGCCTTGGAGAAGGCGGGCGGCAACCAGACCCGCGCAGCCGACCTGCTCGGGCTGACGCGGGACCAGATCCGCTACCGGATCGCGAAGTTCAAGCTCGGCGACTCGGCGGCCACCCTGCGCGCCACCACGCGCTGAGGAGCCCTCAGGGATCAGCGGTCCGCCCGTCAGCGGCCCCACCGACCCCGGTGGGGCCGCGCTGCGTACAGCCGCGGTGAATCGCGGAATGTCGCGCCGCTGGAGCGGAGTCCGCCCCAGCCTGGCGGCGATCGACCGCCGCCAGGCCGCCGTAGGCGCCGAGCGCGCCGCGCGCGGTCGGGTACCGGGGTTGCGGAGGAGGGGGCTCAGCCGGAGGCATGCCCGCTATGGCTCGTTGGGTCTCACTCGTTGGCTTGGTGGCCGCGCTGGGCGGCTGCGCGCACCTCCAGAAGCCCGCCTCTGGGCCCGCCGACGTGGCGGCGGTGGACGCCGTCGATCGCCGCCTGGAGCACGCCCGCACGATCGCCTCCCGCGGCGCGCCCAGCCCCACGCCGCACCTGGACCGCCTGACCCGTCAGATCGCCGCCACGACGACGCAGCTGGGCCTGCAGCAGCTCATCACGGCCGGCGACGGCGGTCCGCCGACCATCCGCCCCGGCGACCGCCTGCAGGTGGAGGTGGTCTCGCAGCCCAGCCTGGGCGGCGAGCGGGTCGTCGATCCCCGGGGCTGGCTGGAGGTGCCGCCGCTCGGCCGCGTCCGCGCCGAGGGCCTGACCCTCGACGCGCTGGCCGAGCAGGTCGGGGCCGCGCTCACCAAGGAGTACCTCCAGCGGCGCGGCAAGGTGCTGGTGCACCTCATCGAGCGGGTCCCGGCCTCCGTCCAGGTGACGGGTCGCGTCGGCGCGCACGGCGACGCGGCCACCGAGCAGAGGCTCACGACCACCGAGGCCTTGCTGCCCCCCCACCGGTCCCTCTCGGTGCACGAGCTGCTCGGCAAGGTGGGGGGCCTCTCCGACGACGCCGCCGACACGAGCCTGGCGCTGGTCCGGACCACCATCGACGCCGAGGGCACGGCGAAGCGGGTGTGCTACCACTTCGGCTACGACGAGCTGGTGACGGCGCACCTGGCCGGGCGGGACGCCTGGCTGCACCCGGGCGACCACCTGGTGGTCCCGCGCCTCGCCGACGTCCACGTGCACGGTGAGGTGGAGACGCCCGGGCGGCTGGCGCTCCGCCCGGGCGACACCGTCGCGACCTTGATCGAGCGGGCCGGCGGGTGGACGACCGCTGCGGATCGGGGCGGGGTGCTGGTGCTGCGCGGAGACACCGAGGAGGAGCCGATCGCCCTCGCCGACCGTCCGCGCGCAGGCGACGTGCTGTTCGTCCCCACGCGCAACCGCATCTACGTGGTCGGCAAGGGCGTCGCCCGCAACGGCTCGATCACCTATCCGGAGGGCGGCCTGTCGGCCATTCAGGCGCTCTCCGAGGCCGGCTGGTTCACCCCGACCGCCGACACGGGGGGGGTCGTGATCCTGCGCCGCGTCGACGGCGCCCGGCGCGAGCGCATTCCCATCGATGTCGACGACGTGCTGGACGGGGACGCCGGCGAGGACGGCCTCATGCTCCAGCCCGGCGACATCCTCCTGGTGCCGGAGGTCTCCTGGTGAGCGGGAACGTCTGGAACTCGGAGCCCCTGGACGACACCCAGGCGGCCCGCACGAGCGTCGTCCACCTGGCGGCGGTGGTCCGCCACCGGTGGTGGATGCCGCTCGGCTCCGCGGCCCTCGCGCTCCTGCTGGTGGTGGCGGCGGGCCTGCTCCTCCCCCCCAAGTACCGGACGGCGGGGCTGGTCCAGCTGGGCATGTACGCCGATCAGGCGGCCGACCCGCGCAGCCGCCGGGACCTCGACAACCTGCTGCGGACGCATCGCGGCCTGCTCCAGAGCGACGAGGTGGTCGACCGCGCCATCCAGGCCGCCGGGGCGAAGCTGGCGCCCGAGCCGCGGCGCGCCGAGCAGCGGGCAATCTTCATGATGGGGCTGGAGGTCATGCCGACCCCTGACACGTTCCTGGTGGAGGTGGCGGCCGAGGGCTCCGACCCTCGCGACCTCGCGCGCCGCCTGAACGCCCTCATGGCGGCCCAGGTCAGCTTCACCAACGACTTCCTCGGCTCCCGGGCGGTGGAGCTGGAGCGGCTGCGCGCCAAGGAGGAGCGGCTGGCGAGGCGCCTCAGCGCCGCGCGGGGCGCCCGAGACGACCTGTACGGCAAGGTCGGCGACGTCGCGGACCGGCGGGCTCAGCTGCTGGCGAGCCTCCAGGAGGCGCGGGCGCGCCTGACGCAGGTGGACCTCGACCTCGCCCAGGCCGAGGCCCACGAGGGGCAGGTCCGCCGGCGGATCGACCGGATCGAGACGGCGGGCAGCGCCGGCGACCTGCTGGGAATCGCGCGGGGCGCTCGCGACCGCCAGAGCGAGCGCGAGCGGGTGCTGGCCGAGCTGCGGGCGCGAATGCTCCACATGCGCGGCTCGATCGCCGCGAACCGGCTGGAGGAGCTCCCCGCCTACCTGTCCCTCAACGACGAGCTCCAGGCGCAGGGGCGCTTCCTGCGCGAGGAGCTCCTCCAGGAGAGCGAGGCCCAGCTGGCGGCGGCCGCCGAGCAGGTCCAGACGCTGGCCCGCTGGCGGGGGCAGGTCGAGGGGCTGATGGAGCGGACCCGCAGCGAGCTGGCGCGGCTGGCGATCCTGGAGGACCGCCACGGCGCCATCCTGCGGGAGGTCGCCTGGTACGAGACCGAGCTCGAGGAGACCCGGGCGGGGATCCGCGAGCTCGAGGGCGAGATGCCCGTGGAGGGCGCCGAGGTGATCAACCGCGCCGCGGTGCCCACGGCGCCGCTGCCGCGGACCAAGCCGGTCGCCCTCCTGTTCTTCATGCTGCTGGCCCTGGGCGGCGGCGCCGCCCTGGCGGTCGTCCTCGACCGGTTCGAGGACACCGTCTCCGACGGGTCCGAGCTGGCGCGCCTGGGCCTCCCGGTGCTCGGCCACGCCGGCAGGCTCGCCATCGTGTGGGGCCGCCTGCGCGAGGAGGCGCTGGAGGCCCTGTCCCTGGTCCGCACGAACCTGCGCGTCGCGCTGGGCGGCAGCGGGGAGGGCGTGATCCTGGTCACGAGCGGGCATGAGCGCGCCGGCATCGCCTTCGTCGGCCTGCACCTGGCGGCCTCCCTGGCGCGGCGCGGCCAGCGGGTGGTGCTGGTCGAGGCCGCGCTCAGCCGGCCGCGCCTGGAGTGGCGGCTCCGCCTGCCCGCCGGCGGGGTGGGCCTGGGCGACGTGCTCGCTGGCGCGGCGACCCTGGAGGAGGCCGTGCGGCCCAGCGGCGTGCAGGGCGTGTCGCTGCTCGCCGCAGGCGCCGCCCGCGACGACGCCACCGAGCTGCTGGCCGAGGCGGACCTCGGGGCGCTGATGCGTCAGCTGCGGGAGCGCTGGACGCACGTGGTGGTGGCCGGGCCGGCCGCCCTGCCCGCGGCGGACGTGAGCATGCTGGCGCCGCACGTCGACGGCACGGTGCACGTGGTGCGGCTGCATCGATCGCCTCGCCGCACGCTGGTCGCGGCGGTGGAGCAGGTCTCGCAGGTCGGCGGCCGCAACCTCGGCTTCGTCCTCACCGACGCCGGCGGGGACGCCACCCCGTCCCCGGCGCTGGGCCGGGGCATCACCGACCTGATCGGCGCCCCCCCGCAGGTGGCGGCCGCCCCGGCGGGCGCGGCCGGCGGGGCCATCGACCTCACTCCGGCGGCGATCGCCCGCCTCGAGGACCGCGTCGAGCTCGTGGTGCGGCGGCTCATGGACGGGCGCCTCACCGCGGTGGCCGCCGCGCCGGCCCCAGCCCCCGCCCCCGCGCCGCCCCGCAACGGTGAAATCTCGCGGCTGGAGCGCCAAATCGCCGGGCTGATGGCCCGCCTCGAGCAGGGCAACGGCGGGGATCACCGGCGCCGCCGCGGCCACCCCGGCGACGTCGGCGGCCTCGACGGGCAGGACCCCATGTTCGCCAAGAAGAGCGCCCTGCTGCAGCAAGTGTTCGACGAGAACCTGGCGCTGCAGTCCGGGGACTTCGACGAGGAGGAGTGACGCCACGCGACCGGTCGCGGATTTGCGCCGAGGCGAGCGGCGTCCCCAGGAGGAGCGCATGATCAGCAGCCACACGCCGCTGTCGGGCGACAGCTCGGGAGGGCCCGAGGGACCTCAGGGAGGAGAGCCTGGGCTGCGGCTCGTCCCCGTCGAGCAGCTGAGCCGCGAAGGCACACGCTTCGTCCGGCTCCTCGACCCCGAGCGCGTCGCCGCGGTCGTCGGCGACGCGGTCCAGGGAGCCCTCGCTCGCTGCCCGGCGGTCGACGACCCCCAGCGGCAGGACGTGGCGCGGGCCGCGCAGGCCGAGGTCGGCCGCCTGCTCCAGTCCGATCGCCAGGAGCAGGCGCGAGGCCTGCAGGCCGCGGCCGAGCCGGCGAAGCTGGCGCCAGAGGAGGCGCTGGAGCGCGACGTGGAGCGCCTCCGCCTGGCGGTGGAGCGGGCCCAGCGCCGCCTCGAGCAGGAGCGCGACGGCGAGCCCGCCCCCGGGCGGCTCCACTTCAGCGACGCAGCGCTCGAGGGGCTGGGGCGCGAGCTGCGCCAGCTCGTCGAGCGGCTGGGCCCGCCGGAGGGCGATCCGCTGGGCTGGCGGCAGGGCGTCGAGGCGCTGGGCCAGGCGCTCTCTCGCGCCACCTCCCGCGCGCTCGAGGCGGAGCGAGAGCGGCTCCGCCGCGAGCACCGGCGCTGTCGCGACGCGCGCGTGGCGCGCTGTGAACAGCGGATCGACACACTGCAGCGCGCGCTCCGGGAGCGCTCGCGGCAGCTGCTGCAGCGCCGGCGGGTCGTCCGGGACGACCCCTGGGCGGACAGCGGCGACGGGATCAGCACCACTGCGACGGGCAGTGACGAAACGGGGCGGCCGAAGCGAGCCGCGGGTTAGCAGCAACCAGGCAGGGAAGCGAGGAGCTTAGCGTGACCGACAGAGCCTTTACCAAGAACCTCCCCAAGGGCACCAAGGACGACGAGGTGCTCTACGTGGGCATCGACCTGGGGACCTCCCGCATCGCGGTGGCGGGCTCCAACGGCCTGCGGGAGACCGACTGGAGCTTCGTGGGCTACCCGAAGGACGTCGTCTCCCAGAAGCTGCTGGGCAAGCGGATCGTCTTCGGCAAGGAGGCCCTCGAGAAGCGCCTCTCGGTGGAGCTGCTGCGCCCCTTCGAGAAGGGCGCCATCAAGTTCACCGAGGACGCGCGAGGCTCCGAGGAGGACGCGCACAAGAACATGGAGGCGGCCAAGGAGCTGGTGCGGTACGCCGTGTCCCTGGCCGACCCGGCCGAGGGTCAGCCGGTGTTCGGCGTGATCGGCATGCCCGCGCAGGCCTCGATCCACAACAAGCAGCAGGTGATCGACGCCGCCCGTGACGCCCTGGACGCCGTCATGGTGTGCAGCGAGCCGTTCTCGGTGGCGTACGGCCTGGACGCGCTGGACGACACCCTGGTGGTAGACATCGGCGCCGGCACCATCGACCTGTGCCGCATGCACGGCACCATGCCGGCGGCCGAGGACCAGATGACGATCTCGACGGCCGGCGACTGGCTCGACGACCAGATCATGGAGGCGTTCCGCCGCAAGGCCCCCGAGGCCGACTTCACCATCCACAAGGTGCGCGAGGTCAAGAACAAGTACGCCTTCGTCAGCGACACCGGGCAGAGCGTGCTGGTCGACTTCGTCGTGGACGGCAAGCCCACGACCTACGACGTGACGCAGGACCTGCGCGACGCCTGCCGCAAGATCGTCCCGCCGATCACCAAGGCGATCCGGCAGCTCATCGCCTCCTTCGACCCGGACTTCCAGGAGAAGCTGCGCAACAACGTGATCCTGGCCGGCGGCGGCTCGCAGATCATCGGCCTGGGGCGGGTGCTCGAGGAGCACATGAAGGAGCACCTCGGCAGCGGGCGCGTCCTGCAGGTCGAGGAGCCGGTGTACGCCGGCTGCAACGGCGCCCTGAAGATCGCCCACGACATGCCGCCCGAGTTCTGGAAGCAGCTGAGCGAGAAGCAGGACAAGGCGACGCAGACCGCGATCGCGGCCTAGCTCGTCGAGGAGCTCCGCGGGAGGAGGCTGACGGGCGGCGCCCGTGGGGCGCCGCCCCGCGCGCCGTCCG
>JAWLGW010000027.1:0-17132 GCA_041690735.1 Planctomycetota bacterium | reverse complement strand
GGTCGGTCCAGGGCCGGGGCTCGGGGTCGAGCCGCTCGAAGGGCCACCGCTCCTTGAGGCGGGCGGTGACCAGCGCCGCGAAGAGCAGCAGCCAGGCCGCGCCGGTGGCCAGCCCGTACAGAGGGAGCACCTCCAGCCGCGGCAGGTCCAAGCGGGCCGCCAGCCCCACCTTCACCGACAGGAAGGCGCTCGCGCCGCCGCCCCCCAGCACCACCGCCTGGGTGGTCAGGACCAGCGCGCCGAACGAGCGCCGGCGGATGCTGACGCCCTCGGCCTCGCCGCCGCTGCTGCTGCTCGTCTCCAGTCCTCCCGCCGGTAGTGCGCCGACGCCCCCGCGGCGCCGGCAACGTTCACTCCCGGATGACGCCGCGCCCACCGGCTGACACGCAGGTGCGCACGTCGTTCAGGCTCGCTCGCATGGCGACCGCGTCACCCTACTGTACAAGCCGGCGCGGCGGCGGGAGCTGCGCCGGGCGGCACGGGCCTCGCCTGGAGCCCCTGTCAGGAACGCAGGAGGCGACACGATGCAGGGAGTCAGGGCGATGGCACGGACTCGCGTCGGCTGGCGGAGGGGAGGCCTGGCCGTGCTGGCGCTGGCCCTGGTGAGCGCCACCCAGCCGGCCACCGCGGCGCCAGAGCGGCGCCGACCGGCGCGCCCCGCGCAGCGGTTCCAGCTGAGTCGCCGCCGCCTTCGTCTCTCAGCAGGTCCCCCGCCGCGTCGTGGCCGGGCGGCCGTTCGAGGCCCGGCTCACCTTCCGCAACACGGGCACCCGCGCCTGGTCCCGCGCGGCGGGTCACCGCCTCCGATCGATACCTGCACCACCGCGGAAGGCCGCTGGTCGGGATCTGGGGCCTCGGCTTCGAGAGCCGCCCGGTCACGGCCGCCATGGCGGGCCAGATCACCGACATCTTCCAGGATGAGTTCGGCGTCACGCTGCTGGGCGGCGTCCCCACCCACTGGCGCACGCTGAGCGGCGACAGCCAGTCGGACCCGGCCTGGGCCGCTGTCTACCGCTCGTTCGACGTGATCAGCCCCTGGTCGGTGGGGCGGTACCGGGATGAGGCGGGCGCCGACCGGTTCGCGCAGGACCTGATCCGACCGGACCTCGAGGAGGCCCGCCGGGCCGGCGCCGAGTACATGCCCGTGGTGTGGCCCGGCTTCTCCTGGAACAACCTCCAGCCGACCAGCCCCCTGAACGCGGTCCCGCGCCACGGCGGGCGCTACTACTGGCGCCAGGTCTACAACGCCCTCGAGGCCGGCTGCACCACGATCTACGGCGCCATGTTCGACGAGGTGGACGAGGGGACGGCGATGTTCAAGATGGCCCCCACGCGCGCCGAGCTGCCGACCCAGGTGCCGATGGTCCCGCTGGACGCGGACGGGGAGCTGCTGCCGAGCGATTGGTACCTCCGGCTGGCGGGCGAGGCGGACAAGGCGCTGCGGGGTGAGATCCCCCTCTCGCCGCGCCGCCCGATCGACCCCTGAGCCCAGCCGACGACGTCGCCGACGAGGGCGGGCGCTCAGCGCGCCTCGTCGCGCTCCAGCACCTCGCGGGGGGCGAGCTTCGGCCGCGGCGCCCCCAGGGGCGGGGCCTCGGGCAGCCCGGTCTCGGGCTCGGGCGCCGCGCGCTGCTCGGCGATCGGCGCCTCGGTGGAGTCCTTGGGGTCGCTGGCGCAGGCGGTGAGGCAGGTCAGCGCCAGGGCCAGCAGCACGCGAACCAGGATCAGGCGAGTCACTTGCGCCCCTCCTCGAGCAGCCCTCGCTCCAGGCATTCGACGTGCCGCCGCGCCCGCGGCAGCCAGGCGGCGGCGCCTTCGTGGCGCGGGTCCAGCGCCAGCGCCTGCTGGAAGTAGCGCGCCGCCCCCGGATAGTCCCCCAGCCGCCAGTGGACCGCGCCCAGGTTGTAGGGGACCTCGGCGTCGTGGGGGTCGATGTCGGCCGCCTGGCGCAGGTGCACGATCGACCGCTCCAGGGCGCCCGCCCGGGCCAGCGCCAGCCCCAGGTTGAGGTGGGTGGCGGCGTCCCGCGGGTCGAGCTCCGCCGCCCGCTCCAGGGCGGTGATCGCGTCGGCGACCCGGCCGCTCTCCAGCAGGACCGTGCCCCGGTTGTAGTGGAAGGCGTGGGTCTCGTCGTCGAGGTCGCGCAGCCACCGGTCGAGCTCGGAGGCCAGCACCTCGGGGGGCACCAGCGCGAACTGCTCCTGCGTCCGGCGCGAGCGGTCGCGCAGCTGCCCCGCGTTCTCGACCACGTGCGGGGTCAGGAACACCACGATCTCTTGCTTCACCTTCTCGCGGCTGGTGGAGCCGAACAGGTGGCCCAGGATCGGGATGTCCCCCAGCAGGGGGATCTTGAAGCGGCTCTCGGAGAACGAGTCGCGGATCAGGCCGCCGATCACCGCCGTCTCGCCGGTCTGCACCACGATCGTGGTGTCGGCGAAGTTCTTGTTGAAGGTGGGCGAGCGGACGCCGTCGGTGATCGGCACCGACTCCGAGGCGGGGGCGATCGAGGACACCTCCGGGTGGACCACCATGCGCACGTAGCCGTCCTCGTTCACCTGCGGGGTGACGCGCAGGATGATGCCCACGTCGCGGTACTGGATCGTGTTGACCGTGTCGCCGTTCTGGGTGATCCGGGAGTTGGTGACGAAGGGCACCTCCTGCCCCACCGAGATCTCCGAGTCGGCGTTCTCGAGCACCAGGATCTTGGGCGAGGAGAGGATGTTGAGCCGCCCCTCGGTCTTGAGCGCCCGCAGCAGGCCCGTGATCTTGTCCGAGCTGGTGGTCCAGCGCAGCCCGTCCGCGAGGTTCTCCAGCCCCCAGTCGGTCCCCAGGGTCTGGCTGCCCTCCTCGGCGTTCTCGACCGAGTTGGTGAAGGCGGCGTTCCACTGGATGCCGAGCTCGCCCCGGTCGGTGAGCTGGACCTCGGCGATGAGGCACTCGATGAACACCTCGCGGCGGACCCGGTCCAGGTCACGGACGATGTTCCGCAGCCGGTCGAAGTTGCGGGGCGAGGAGGTGAACAGGAGCGCGTTCGCCTCCGCGTCGGCCGTCACCGTCACCTCGCCCACCAGGCCGGTCGCCCCGGCGGTGGCCGTGCTGGCCGGGGCCGCCTGGCCTCGGGCGTTGCGGGCGTTGCGGGCGTTGCGGGCGTTGCCGCCGGTCGCCCCCGCCGCGGTGGTGCCGTTGCTCGCCAGGGCGTCTTGGAGGATCCCGGCCACGTTCTGGGCGTTGGCGTTGCGCAGCGGCACCACCAGCACCGCCGAGCTCTCGGTGGGGTCCTTGTCCAGGTCGGTGACCAGCTTCTCGATCAGGACCAGGTCGGTGGGCGAGGCGGTGACGATCAGCGAGTTGGTGCGGACGTCGGCCGTCAGCTTGGGGTCGGGCGCGTAGCGGTCCGAGGCGGTCGTCTCGCCGCCGTCGCCCTCCAGGCCAGGGATGATCCGCTGGACCCACCGGGGCACGTCGTCGTCGCCGCCCCCGCCGCCCCCGCCGCGCCCGAAGCGGCCGCGCTGCTGCTGCACCTGCTGCTGCTCCTGGGCGAACAGCGAGGTGATCGTCTCGGCCAGCTGCGTGGCGTCCGCGTTCTGGAGGGGGAACACCCGCAGCTCGGTGACGACCGGGTCGCTGTCGCGGTCGAGCTCGGTCACCAGGGAGTCGATCAGGCGCAGCTGGTCGGTGCTGGCGGTCACCACCACCGAGTTGGTGCGCGGGTCGGTCGACACCTGCACCGGCGCCGTCTGGGCCCCGCCGGCGCTGCCGCCGCCGCCGCCGCCGCCGCCGCCGCCGCGGCCGGCGAAGAACATGCGCGCCATCTCCCGCATGCCGCCGCGGCCCCCGCGGCCGCCGCGGGCGCCGCTGGCCTGGGGCCCGCCGCCCCCCACGGTCTGGCCCGAGAACAGCTCGCGGATCACCTTGGCCACCTCCTCGGCGTCCGAGTTGGTGAGGCGGTACACCTTGACCTGCAGCTCGGCGGTCACGGCCTGGTCCAGGGCCGCCAGCACCTCGGCGAACCGGCGGATGCTGGCCGAGGTGTCGCGGACCACCAGGGAGTTGCCGGTGGGCTCGATCATGAGGGAGCCCTGGTCGGACAAGAGCCCCTCCAGCTCGCTCTTGACCTGCTGGGCCTGCACGTACTTGAGCGGCATGACCTGCGTCACCAGCTCGTCGCTGTCCTGGATCCGCGCCGGGTCGCTGCCGACCCGCACCGGCAGGCCGCGGCGCTTCGCGTCCTCGAGGGTGACGATCCGCACCACGTCGCCGGTGCGCAGCAGGGTGCGCTCCTTGGGGAGCAGCCAGGCTCGCAGCACGTCGAGGGCGGCGTCGCGCGACATGGGCTGCTCGGCCACGGCCGTGATGTCGCCCAGGACCGGCGCCTCCTGGATGAAGGTGAACCCTCCCTCACGGGACAGGTAGCCCAGGAAGGCCTGGATCGAGGCGCGCTGGAAGGTGAACGACAGGCGCCGCTCGTCCTCGGGCCCAGCCGGCCGATCCTGCGGCCGATCCTGCGCGCGCGCGGGCGCTCCCGTCACGGCCAGGGCCGTCAGCACACCTGCGATCACGGCCCAGCAGCGGGTGCCGTGCATCACTCTCCTCCTCCGCCATCGTCGAGCGACGCGCGCCGGCGGGCGCGGAGGCGCTCGAGGATGGACTCGCGCTTCTCTTCGCTGATGGGGGGCGCGCTGGGCGTGCCGGCGCGCCGTCCCCCTGAGTTACGGGTCGCCGCGCCGCCCCCCCCGACCGCGGGGTCGGGCGCGGCCGGCGACAGCGGCTCGAGGGGCGGCATCTGCGCCGCCTCGACGTCGATCTTCTCCCCCAGCGGGACCTCCTGTCGGGCGCCGCCGGGGCCGCTCACCACCAGCACGCCGGTGGTCACGGCCGCGACCTCGAAGGGCCCCACCTGCAGCCCGGGTCGCGCCAGCAGACCCTGGCCGGTGCCGTACGCCTCCAGCACGCCGATCGGGGCCGCCCCCTCGCGCACCACTCCGGTGAAGCGCAGGCTCACGGGGGGCGGGGTCCCCGGGGGCGGGGCGGTCGTCGGGCCGGGCTGGGCGCTGGGGCGCGCGGCCGGCCGCGGAGGGGGCTCCTTGAAGCTGCGCACGGCGAACGGCCGCGCCTTCAGCACCTGCCGGTAGCGCTCCGCCAGCCCGTCGGGGCCGAGGTCGCGGGGCGCCCCGGGGGCGAGGCCCTCGGCCGCCGGCGCCGCCGCCGGGGCCGTGCTCACGGCGACCGGCTCGGGCGCCCGCACGAAGAGCGTGTCGATCGCCAGCACGAGCACCATGAGCGCGGCCCCGCCGCCCAGGAGGAGCGAGCGCTTCGAGCCGTCGGCGGCGAGCGACTTCACCGTCCCGCCTCCTGCGCCGCGCTCGCCGGCGCCAGCGCCACCAGGGTCAGGTTCGCCGTCAGGTCCGCGCCGGCGCGCTCGGGCGCCAGCGAGACGGCCGCCACGCGCACCGCGCGGTCCGAGGCGGCCAGGGCGACGCAGAACCGCTGCAGGCGCTCGAGGGTGGTGCGGGCCTCCAGCTCGAACCGGAGCTCGGCGAAGGGGCCGGCCTCGGCCCGGCTGCCCGACGCGGACCCGGCCGTGGGCGCGGGCGCGGGCAGCGGCCGGCCGCTCACGTACCGCAGGGCCGCCGGCTCGAACCCCGCCTCGCGGGTCAGGTCGCGCAGGTGATCGATCAGCCAGGGCACCAGGGCCTGCCCCTCGGGGGGCTCCAGCGATCCCAGCAGGGCCCGGCGCTCGTGCACCAGGTCGCGCAAGGCCGCGGCCAGCGCTCGGTCGCGCTCTACCTCTTCCTCTAGGCGCGCGCGCTCGGCCGACAGCTCGCGCCAGCGGGTCACCGCCGGCTCCACCCCCAGGGTGAGCGTGAGGGCGCCGCCGACGACCGCGACGGTCACGCCGAGCAGGATGCGCTCGCGGGGGCTCACGGGCGCGCCTCCGCGGGCTGGGCCTGGCCGCTGAACTCGACCCCGATCGCGCTCGCCTCGCGGGGGCGACGGATCGAGTCGGGGGTGGCGCGGACGAAGCGGGGGTCCGCCTCGAGGCGGCTGAACAGCGCCGCCGCGGCGCTCCAGTCCTTGGCCCGGCCCGCCAGCCGCACCGCGCGCTCCTCGACCCACCGGAGCTGGGTCAGGTAGGCCCGGTCGTCCTCGGGCAGGGCGGTGGCGACCGCCAGGAGCAGCTCCAGCTCGCGCCCCTTGCGGGCGGTCCAGGCCTGCGCCTGCTCCAGCTCGGCGCGGGTGACCGAGGCCCGCTCGACGGCGGGGGCGAGGTCCGCGCGCTGCGTGGTCAGCCGCTCGACCTCGGCCGCGGCGTCGGCGAAGGCGCGCTCCACGGCCAGGCCGCTGCCGAGCACGAGGGCCGCCGCGGCGACGGCGCCCGCCACCAGTCGCTGGCGGGCGCCGCGGGCGGCGCGGCTCTTGGCCTGGTGCGCCAGGTCCAGGCGGGGGATCCCGGGCGTCGGCCGCGGGTCGGCCAGCCCGCGGGCCACCACGAACCGGGCGCCCCGCGCCTCGTCCCCGTCTCCTTCGGGGAGGGGGACGCCCCGCAGGATCGAGGGCTCGCGCCCCACCCGGGCGGCCAGGCTCTCGCGCAGGGCCTCGAGGGCCGCCCCGCCGCCCGCCAGCAGGAGCGCGTCGGGCGGCCCCGCCCGGGCGGAGCCGTCGTCCTCGGTGTCGCCGACGCGGGTGCGCGCGGCGACCAGCGAGCGCACCACCTCCTGCTCGAGGCGCCGCAGCCAGGCCTCGTCGTCGCGCCCCTCCGCCCGGCCGCTGCCGACCGACGCGCTGCGGGTGTACACCAGCCGGCCGCCGCGGGTGACGATGACGTCGCTGGTGGCGTGGCCCACCTCGACCAGCAGCACCTCCTCGTCGTCGTCCTGCCGCGGCCCCTCCAGCACCAGGGTGCGCGCCGCGGCCTTGGTGGAGACCTCGATGTTGGCGGGCCGGAAGCCGGCCGCGGCGACGACTGCGCGCAGCTCCTCGATCGTGTCCCGCCGCACGGCCGCGAACACCACCCGCGCGGCGGCGGCCGGGCTCGCCTTGTCGGGCGCCTCGCGGGCCCAGGCCAGCACCGTCTCCTCCAGCGCGAACGGCAGCTCGCGGGCGGCCTGCAGGCGGATCATGGCCTCGAGCTCGGCGTCCTCCGCCGGCGGCAGGTCGAGGCGCTTGACGATCCCCAGCGCGCGCGGGACGGCGAGGTGCAGCGCGGCGCCGGGCCGCGCCCCCAGCTCGCCCGCCGCCTCGCGCAGGGCGGCGATCAGCGCCTCGCGCCGGGCCGCGTCGACCAGGGTCGGGTCGATCGCCCGCTCGGCGCCGCGCGCGCCGCCGCCGGCGTCGCAGGCGACCACCTTGACCCCGGCCCGGCCGAGGTCCACGCCCAGGGTCATCCCTCCCCTCACGGCAGCTCCTCGCCCCGCTCGCCGGGGATCGGGAACCCGCGGGCGGTGGTGTCGCGCCAGGTCAGCACCCGCACCGGCGCGAAGGAGCGGTCCAGCAGGGCCTCGAACCGCTGGAAGCGGGGGCGGTCGTCCATGAGCACCGTGGCGTCGACGGTGAACTGCCACGAGCGCCCGGTGACCCGGTCGACCACCTCCAGGAACCTCCCCGGCTCGACCACCTCCAGCAGCCAGGCGGGGGTCGACATGTCGAGGCTGGGGTCGAGGCGTCGGGTGAGGATCGCCTCCACCTCCTCGGCCTCGAACAGCCCCTGCAGGACCGGGCGGGCGGCGGTGTTGACGTTGATCCGGCCGGGCACGGCCTCGCCCTCGGCCGTGGTGACCTCGTCGAGGATGATCGCGACCTCCGCCGGGTCGGGGCGCCCGCCGATCGCGAAGTAGCGCCCCAGGACCTCGGCCCGCGTGCCGGCGTCCCCGGCCATTTGGTGGGTCGCCTGCAGGCGGTTCACGGCGTCGTCGGGCAGACCCGCCTGGCCGAGCCGCTCCCCCAGCGCGTCCGCGTCGGCGTCTTGCCAGCGCAGGCGCTCCCGTCCGTCGGCCGTGCGGTCGAGGTCGCGGGCGAACACCGTCAGGTAGTCGACCAGACCCCGGTCCAGCACGCCATCGGCATCGTCGGGCGGGAAGGAGCGGTCGCCGTCGTCCTCCCCGGGGTCGAGCAGGCCGTTGCGGTTGCGGTCCTCGCCGTACAGCATGAGGGGGTCGATCCCCCGCACCCGCAGCAGCTCGTCCAGGCTCTCGAAGGCGGCGTTCTTGGCCCGGTAGGGCGGGTCGAGGGACAGGTAGTAGGCGCTCTCGGCGCCGAGCTCGCTCACCTCGTCGTCCTCGTCCCGCCAGTCGAGGATCCCGTCCACCGCCTCCTCGGTGATCCCCGGCAGCGCCAGCAGCTGCTCGCGGGTGGCGACGTTGACGTCGAGGCGCGAGGCCTCGTCGCGGATCCCGTAGCGCAGCTCGCGGCCGTCGCCGGGGTCCTCCTCGGGGAGCAGCAGCCAGGAGCGCCCCGGCGCCTCCTCGGCGCCGAGGGCGGCCCCGGCGAAGGCGGCCTCGTCGTCGCGCCACAGGTCGAACAGCGTGTCGGCGGGGGTGTCGTCGCGGCGCAGCTCGGCCTTGACCCGCTCGAGCACGGTGTCCGCCATGGCGCGCAGCAGGACCTCGTCCGCCCGGGCCCGCGCCACCGCGACCTCGACCCGGACCTCGCGGCCCAGCCCCAGGGCGACCGCCACCGCGGCGGTCAGCACCAGCAGGACCACGACCAGGATCACGCCCTCCTCGCGGCGCGTCGCTCCGCGGCGGCTCACGGGGTCGGCTCCATGAGCTGCGTGGGTCGCGCCGTGGGCGAGGCCACCACTAGCCGGTACGTCAGCAGCGCGCCCCGCTCCACCACCGCCAGCTCCACCCGCACCGCCTGCGGCAAGGTGTCGCTGGCGCTGGAGTCCCAGGTGGGCAGCCACTCGCCGATGGTCGCGTCGAAGTACGACAGCTCGAGGCCCACCACCGCCTCCGACAGCACCTCCGCCGGCTCGGGCTCGCTGCCCGTGGCGGGGTCGCGCAGGCGGGTCACCTGCCGCACCAGGCCGCGCTCGGGGGTGGCGGGGTCGTCGTCGACCTCGTACGTCACGTCCCACAGGGCGCCTTCGCCTGCCGGCAGCTCGCGGCCGAAGGCGGCCGCGGGGGGCAGGACGGCCAGGGTGAGGCGGTCGCGCGCGTCGAGCGGCGGGAGGTCGTCCGCCGAGCCGGCCTCCCGGAGGGCGGCCTGGGCGGCGCTCACCACCTCGGGCTCGACCAGGGGCTCCCCGCCCGAGCTGTCGCCTGCGTCGAGGTCCTCGCCCACCAGCCCGGCCGCGTACAGCCCTCCCGGCGGCACCAGCGCGCGCAGGTCCGCCACGATCCGCCGCTCCAGCGCCGCGAGCAGGGCCCGCCGCTCGCCGCGCGCCCGCACCCGCTCCTGGGCGGTGAACAGGCTGCCGAGGACTCCGGCGACGGCCACCGCGATCACCGCCGTGAGGCTGGTGGCGAGGAGGACCTCCAGGAGCGTGAAGGCGCGCGAGGCTCGCTCCGGGCTGGTCCAACAGCCACGCCATCCGATCGATTCGCAGCCGCGCGAGGTGCTCCGCACGGGCCAGCTCATCGCGTCCCCGCCTGCGGGTCGATGAAGAAGGCCCGCTCGCACACCAGCTCGCGGTCCACGCCGTGGCGCCTCCAGCCGACCGTCACCCGCGCCACCTGCAGCCCTTCCAGGTCGCCCGCGCCGACCTCGACCGTCCAGATCAGGTCCGGGGCGCCGTCCTCGGCGAGGTCGCCCACGTCGTCCGACAGCTCCAGCTCCCCCGACTCCAGCCGCGCCAGCAGGAGGTCGAGGTGGTCGGCGGCCCGGACCAGGTCGTCGGAGTACGCCTCGGCGCGGATCGCCCCCGAGATCCCGGTGGCCACCACCGCCAGGCCGGCCCCGCACAGGACCACGGCGATCAGCACCTCGACCAGGGTCACGCCTCGAACTGCGCCCCGCTTCACGGCGCCTCCTCCGGGCGCACGATCCGGGCCAGCCCCAGGGGGCCGTCGACCCACACCTCCAGCCGCTCGGCGGCGGGGCCCTCGAAGGAGAGGATCGCCGCCTCGGCCGAGCCGTCGGGGGCGAAGGCGATCGCCGGGGGGGCGCCCCCCAGCGCGCTGCTGGCCGGCTCCTCAGCGTCGTCGACCTGCACCTCCAGCAGCTCGACCCCCTCCTCGAAGGGCACGGGCCGCGCCCAGAAGGCGTCGGCCAGCGCCTCGCGCTCGGGGTCGTCCCCCTCGGGCGCGGCCAGCGGGTCGCGCTGTCGGGCCAGCCGGAGCTCTCGTCCCTCGCCGTCCACGACCACCAGGTAGGCCCGGCCCTCGCTCGTCGCCAGGGCCCGAGCCTTGCGGGCCAGCGCCACCGCCGCCCGAGCCTGGGCCTGCAGGCGCCCCGCGCCCAGCGAGGCCGACAGGCGCGGCGCCGCCAGGGCGGCCAGGGCGGCCACCACCCCGAGCACGCACAGGAGCTCGAGGAGGGTGAAGGCGCGAGGGTAGGGGCGGGAGCGGCGCACTTACTGCCAGTTCTTGACGTCGTCCTCGGTGCCTTCGCGCCCGTCGGGGCCGACCGAGAGGAGGTCGTACCCTGATGGGTTCTGCGTACCGGGCGCCCGATACACGTACGGATTTCCCCAGGGGTCGACCGGGACGTCGCTCTTGAGGTACGGCCCCTTCCAGTGCTTGGGCTCGGGGGCCCCCGAGGGCTTGACCCGCAGGGCGGAGAGGCCCTGGGCGGTGGAGGGGTAGTGGCCGTTGTCCGCCTCGTACACGTCGAGGGCGGTGCCGAACAGCGAGGTGATCTGGGTCTGGGCGGCCTTCTCGCGGGCCTCCTCGCTGCGGCCCGCGAAGCGCGGGATCACCAGCGCGGCGAGCACGGCGAGGATGACCATGACCAGGAGCAGCTCGATCAGGGTGAAGCCGCGGCGGCGGCGGGGGCGGAGCACGGGAGACCTCCTCGAGATCACTGAATGAGGCTGTTGAGGCTGAACACCGGCAGCAGCGCGGCGACCACCACGAAGAACACCACGCCCGCCACCGAGACGATCAGGGCGGGCTCGAGGATCGTGACCAGCAGGCGGAGGGAGTGGTCCACCTCGGCGTCGGCGCGGTCGCCCACCTGCTCGAGCACCTCGGCCAGGTTCCCCGACTCCTGCCCGACCTCGACCATCTCCACCACCTGGGGCGGGAACAGGCGGGTGGCCCGCAGGGGCTGAGCCAGCGGCGCGCCCTCGCGCACCGGCGCCGCCGCCTGGGCCACCCGGCGGGTGAACTCGCCGTTGCCGGCCGCCTGAGCGGCGATGTCGAGGGCGCGCAGGATGCCCACCCCGCTGGCGAGCAGCGTCCCCAGGGTGCGGCCGAAGCGGGCGATGCACGCCTGGGCGACCACGGCCCGCAGCAGGGGCAGGCGCAGGAACAGGGCGTCGCGCCGCAGGCGCACCTCGGGGGACAGGAGCGCCCGCCGGGCGGCGATCGCCGCCGCCACCGCCAGCACGGCGACCAGCGGGCCCCAGCCGCGCAGCAGGTCCCCCGTCGCCATGAGGACCCGGGTGGGCCAGGGGAGCGCGCCGCCCAGGTCCTGGTAGATCAGCGCGAACCGGGGCACCACCCAGGTGAGCAGGAACACCACCGCCGCCGCGGACAGCAAGCACAGCAGGGCGGGGTAGGTGAGGGCGCCGCGGACCCGCCGGGCGAGGTCTTGCTCGCGCTCGGCGAACACCGCCACCCGGCGCAGGGCGTCCTCCAGGAAGCCGCCCTCCTCGCCCGCGCGCACGATCGAGATCGCCGACTCGGACAGCAGCTCGCCGCTCTTCCCCAGGGCCTCGGCCAGGGAGGCGCCCTGGGCCACGTCGCGGCGCACGTCGCGCAGGAGGGCCCGCACCCGCCTGTCGTCGGCGCTCTCCTTGGCGCCCCACAGCACGGCGTCGTCGGCGGCCGGCTCGCGCCCCACGGTGTCGAGGCCCTTGAGGATCGGGACCCCCGCCCGGGACAGGTCGGCCAGCTCGCGGGCGAAGCGGGCCGCCGCCTCGGCGCCCACCCGGCGAGGTCCGAGCAGCTTGCCGAGGTCGAGCCCTCCCCACGGCTCCGCCCGACCCGGGGCCGCGGCGGCGTCGGCGCCCGAGTCGGCCCGCCGGTCCGCCCGCGCGTCGGCTCGCAGGTCGGCGCCGGTCGGCGCGGCGGCGCGCCCGCCGCGGACCTCCTCGGGGCGCAGCTCGAGGGGGAACAGGCCCATGCGGTCCAGGGTCGCCAGGGCGGCCTGCTCGCTGTCGGCGGGGAGCGTGCCGGCGACGGCGGAGCCGTCCAGGCGGCGGGCGCGGTAGGCGAAGGCGGGCACGTCAGGCCTCGGACCGGGTGACGCGGGCGACCTCGGCGGGGGTGGTCACGCCCGCCCGGACCAGACGCAGGCCGTCGTCGCGCAGGGAGGCGTGCCCTTGCTGGCGGGCGTAGGCGCGCAGGCGCACCGCCGAGGCGGCCTCGGTGGCTAGCTCCCGCAGCCCGTCGTCCACGGGGACCAGCTCGTAGATCGCCGTGCGGCCGAAGTAGCCCTGCCCGGCGCAGGTCTCGCAGCCGGCACCCCGGGTCAGCTCCTCGAGGTCGCCGAGCCCCAGCTCGTCGAGGAGCGGCCGATCGGCGGCGGCGACCGGTCCCGTGCGGGCGCAGTCCGCGCACACCCGCCGCAGCAGCCGCTGGGCCAGGAGCCCCTCCACCGTCGCCGCCACCAGGTAGGGCTCGACGCCCATGTCGACCAGGCGGGCCACGGCGCCGGCGGCGTCGTTGGTGTGCAGGGTGGAGAGCACCAGGTGGCCCGTCAGCGCCGCCTGCACGGCGATCTCCGCCGTCTCGCGGTCGCGGATCTCGCCCACCATGAGCACGTCGGGGTCGTGGCGGAGGATGTGGCGCAGCCCGCGGGCGAAGGTCAGCCCGATCTTGTCGCGGACCTGGATCTGGCTGACGCCGTCGAGGCGGTACTCCACCGGGTCCTCGACGGTGATCACCTTGAGCGCCTCGCGGTCGAGCTCGCGCAGGCCGGCGTACAGGGTGGTCGACTTGCCCGACCCGGTGGGGCCGGTCACCAGCACGATCCCGTGGGGGGCCGCCAGCATCTTGCGGAAGGTGACCGCGTGCGCGGCCGACAGCCCGGCCTCCTCGAGGGTCAGCCCGGCCTGGCCGCCGCCCGAGTCGAGGATGCGCAGGGCGAGCCCCTCGCCGTACAGGGTCGGCATGACCGACACGCGCACGTCCAGCTCGCGGCCGGTGAGCTTGAGGCGGATCCGCCCGTCCTGCGGCAGGCGCTTCTCGGCGATGTCGAGGTTCGCCATGATCTTGATGCGCGACACGATCGCGGCCTGGAAGCGCTTGAGCTCGCGCGGCAGGACCGCCGGGCGCAGCACGCCGTCGACGCGGTAGCGCACCTTGAGCTCGCGCTCGGTCGGCTCGACGTGAATGTCCGAGGCGCGCGCGGTGAGGGCGTCGAGGAGCAGGCGGTTGACGAACTGAATCAGGGCGGCGTCGTCCTCGCCCTCGAGGTCGCCCTCCTCCTCCGCCGCGTGGGCGCCGGCGGCGATCCCCTCCTGCGCGGCCCGGTCGAGGGCCTCCGCGCCCACCCCATACAGGCGGTGGATCGTCTCCTCGAGCTCGTCGAGGGCAGCGAGGTGCGGCTCGACGTCGAGGCCGGTCAGCAGGCGCAGCTCGTCGAGCTCCGCCAGGCAGAAAGGGTCGGCGGTCGCCACCCGCAGGGTGCCGTTCTCGCGCGAGAGCGGCATGACGCGGGCCTTGAACACGAACCGGGTGGGGACCGACTCCAGGGCCCTCGCCTCGGGCTCGACCGCCCGCAGGTCCACCAGGGTCAAGCCGGTCTGCTCGGCGAGGGCGCGGGCGACGTCGCCGTACGAGACGAAGCCGAGGCGGATCAGCGCCTCGCCCACCCGCTCGCCGCTGTCGCGCGCCGCGAGGGCCTGGGCCACCTCCTCGACGGTGACCACGCCTCGCGCTACCAGGATCTCGCCGATCCGCTTGCCCATCCGAAGTCCTTGCCCTCGCTCCCAGTAGTACTGCGCCGACCTGGCCGAAGTTCACAGGCCTCGTGCCGCGCGGCGCCACAGTCTCTGAAACGGGCCGCCCCGAGGGCAAGGGGAGGGGGGGGGCCGAGGCTGTCGCAGACGGCAGGAGCGCCTTCCGAGCGGCTTGCAGAACACGGAATATCAACAGGGAATATCAATGAGAACAGCGAACGGCTCGTCCTCGGAGACCTCACTGCGTCGCCTCCGGCGGAGCCATTCCCTGTCCTCATTCTCTGTTTGCTGTTGATATCCCGTGTTCGATCTCCTCGGGCTACCGCGGCTGCGTCTTGCGACAGCCTCCCCTGCGGGCCCCCCTCGCTCCTCGCGTCGCTACTGGAGGACGTTGAGCCCGACCAGCTTGGCCTCCTGCTCCACGGTCAGGACCTCGCGCAGCTGCGTCTGCGCCTGGGCCAGCTGCACCTCGTCGGCTTGCTTGGAGGCCCGGTACTCCGTCAGCAGCTTCTGGAGGGCGTCGCCGTCGGTCGTCTGGCGCACCTGCTCCAGCAGCGCCTGCCGGCGCCGCTCCTGCTCCTCGAGCTGCAGCCGGCGGGTCTCCAGCACCGAGTCGAGGAGCGGCAGGACCACCGCCTGCTCCTCCTCGGACAGCGCCAGCGCCTTGACCGCCTCGTCGCGCAGGCGGCGTCCCAGCGCCTCACGCCCGCCGCGGCGGCCGCCGCGCTCGCCACGCTCACCGCGCTGGCGGCCGAAGGCGCCCCGCATCTCGCGCATCTTCTCCCGCTGCTCGGGGGTGAGGATCTCGTCCATCTTCGTCTCGATCAGCTCCCGGGCGGCGCGGAACTGCTCGCGCATGCTGTCGCGGTCGAAGGTGCCGTCGCGCATCTGCTCGCGCACCTTCTGCATCTGCTCGCGCATCTGCGCCTGCACCGCCTCGAACTGCTTCACCTGCTCGTCGGTGAGGCCCAGCTGCTCCTTGAGGCGATCCAGGTTGCCCATGCCGCCGAAGCCGCCGAAGCCGCCGCGGCGCTGACCGCGCCGCTCGCGGCGCTCCTGGGTGCCCTCCCGGTCGCCGTCGGGACGATCCGTCTGGGGCTCATCGGCCTGGGGGGTGTCTCCCTGGGGGGTGTCCTGCGCCAGGGCGACGCCGCCCGTGGCGAGCAGGAAGGTGAGAGCAGAGGGCAACAGCGCGGTGCGAACGATCCTCATGAGGAGAGGCTCCTGGTCGGTTCTAGGGGTTGGGAGGCCGGGCTCGGCCGCGGCACGCCGGTTCAACGCGCACCCGGCGGGCGGGTTTCGCCCCACCTGCCGGGCGCCTGCCCATACGATCTGGCGCCGCGGGTGTGAGGCCGCCGTCGCGGGGCACCGGGAGGCCTCGCCGCTGCTAGGATGCGCCTCCCGGCGCCCGGTAGGGGCGGCCTAACTCCAACGGAAATCCGATGTTGATCAAGCTGGTCCCCGAGGACTTCCGCGTCCGGGAGCTGACCCGTGTCACCCCAGGCGCCAAGGGGCCGGTCTCGGTGTACGAACTGTCCAAGCGCAAGATCGACACCTTCGAGGCCCTGCGGCGCGTCTCGGCGCGCTCCGACGTCCCCCTGGACCGGATCGCCTACGTGGGCCTCAAGGACCGCCAGGCGGTGACCACCCAGCTGATCTCGGTGGAGCGGGGGCGGATCGACACCAAGCTGCGGATCCCGGGGATCCGGCTGCGCTACCTGGGCCGCCTCCCCCGCCCCCTGAGCGCCGAGGACCTGCTCGGCAACGCCTTCGAGCTGGTGGTCCGCGACATGGGGGCCGCCGACGTGCAGCCCCTGGGGGACCGGCTCACGCGGCTGGAGCGGCACGGCCTGATCAACTACTTCGACGACCAGCGCTTCGGCTCGCTCGTGGCGGGGCAGGGCCTCCCGGGGCGCCACCTGGTGGAGGGGGACTTCGAGGCCTTCCTCAAGGCGCTGCTCACCACCCCGGGCAAGCGCGACCCGCTCCCCGAGAAGAAGTTCAAGCACCTCGTCGCCAAGACCTGGGGGGACTTCGACCTGATCGCGACCAAGTGGGGCAACCGCAACCTCAAGTCGGTGGTCGCCCACCTGCGCCGCAAGCCCGACGACTTCGCGGGCGCGATCCGCCGCATGCCCGGCAAGGAGCGGGCGCTGCACGTGTTCGCCTACCAGTCGTGGATCTGGAACCGGACCGTCGCCCGCTACCTCGAGCGCGAGCTGCCCAGGGCGCAGCTGAGCCGGACGTCCTACTCGGGGGGCGAGCACGTGTGGCTCGACCTCGGCTCCGGCGAGGAGGCGCCGCCGCTGGTCGAGACCTTCCCGCTCCTCGACGCCAGCCTGGCGGAGGAGGGCGCGCTGCCGGCGCCGGTGCGGGCGGCGGTGGACGAGGTGCTGGCCGAGGAGGGGCTGACCCTGGAGCGGTTCACGATCGAGGGGATCCCGGGCTGCTTCTTCAAGCATTACGAGCGCCCGCTGATCGTGCGCCCCGAGGGGCTGAGCCTGAGCGGGCCCCTGGACGACGACCGGCGCGAGGGGCGCCTCAAGGTGCACCTCGGCTTCACCCTGCCGCCCGGCGCCTACGCCACCCTGGTCCTCAAGCGGCTGTTCGGCGCGCTGCCCGCAGAGGGGAGCCGCGCGGGCAAGGCGCCGCGCCAGGGCAAGGAGGAGGCGCCGCAGGGGAAGGCCAGCCCGCAGGCGACGCGGGAGCGGGGCCGGGCGGCCCGCGCCGAGCGGCCCCGCCGCCCCGCCCGTCGCAGCGCCCAGGCGGACGAGGCCCGCCGCGGGCGTCCGGCGGCCCGCGGTCCCGGCCGCGACCGGGCCGGCGAGGGCGCCGACGGTGAGCCGAGGAAGGAGCGCCGGCCGGTCGGGGGTCGCCGCCGCGGCCGCAAGCGCGTCGACCGCGGAGGCGGCGGCGGGCGCCGGCGCAGCACGAAGCGTTGAGCCGCGCCGACGGCCTGCGCCGGGCGGTGGGCCTGCTGGCCCGCCGCGACACCGGCTCGCTGCAGGGGGCGCTGCAGGACCTGACGGGGCAGGCCGCCGGGCCGGACAGCCGCCGGATCACCGCCTGGGTGAGCGGCACCCTCCGCCACCGGCGCACCCTGGGCGTGGTGCTGGGCGCCGTC
>JAWLGW010000026.1:0-17339 GCA_041690735.1 Planctomycetota bacterium | reverse complement strand
GGCGAGGTGCGGTACATCCTCAAGCGGCTGCGCCATTGGATGAAGCCGACCCGCGTCCCCACCCCCATGGTGAACTTCTGGGGCCGGAGCGAGATCCACCGCGACCCCCTGGGGGTGGCGCTGATCATCGCCCCCTGGAACTACCCGCTGCAGCTGGCGATCAGCCCCCTGGCCGGCGCGATCGCCGGCGGCAACTGCGCCGTGCTCAAGCCGTCCGAGTTGGCGCCCGCCACCTCGCGGGTGCTGGCCGAGCTCCTGCCGCGGTACGTGGACCGGGACTGCGTGCGGGTGGTGGAGGGGGGCGTCCCCGAGACGACGCAGCTGCTCGAGCAGCGCTGGGACCACATCTTCTTCACCGGCAGCACCCGGGTGGGCAGGATCGTGTACCAGGCGGCGGCCAAGCACTTGACGCCGGTCACCCTGGAGCTGGGCGGCAAGAGCCCCTGCCTGGTCGACCGCGACGTGGACCTGGAGGTGACCGCGCGCCGGATCGTGTGGGGCAAGTTCTTCAACGCGGGTCAGACCTGCGTGGCGCCCGACCACATCCTGGTGGACCAGGCGCGCAAGGCCGACCTGATCGGCGCCCTGCGCCAGACGGTGCGCGAGTTCTACGGGCAGGACCCCAAGCAGAGCCCCGACTACGCGCGGATCGTCAGCCCCTCCCACCACCAGCGCCTGGTGGGCTTCCTCGGCGACGGGAAGGTGGTGGTGGGCGGCGACCACGACGACGCCGACCGGTACATCGCCCCCACGATCCTCGACGAGGTGCCGGCCGAGGCGCCGGTCATGCAGGAGGAGATCTTCGGCCCGATCCTGCCGGTGCTGGGGGTGTCGGGCCTCGGCGAGGCGATCGACTTCGTGCGCGCCCGTCCCAAGCCCCTGGCCCTGTACGTGTTCACCCGGGACGAGGCCGCCGCGGAGCGCGTGCTGCGGGAGACCACCTCCGGCGGCGCCTGCGTCAACGACATCATGAGCCACCTCGCGGTGCCCGACCTCCCCTTCGGCGGGGTGGGCGAGAGCGGGATCGGCGCCTACCACGGGCCCCACAGCTTCCACGCCTTCACCCACGCCCGCAGCGTCCTCCACCGGGCCCTGTGGCCCGACCTCAAACTGCGCTATCCGCCCTACGAGGGCGCCATGAAGTGGGTGCGAAAGCTGCTGGGGTGAGGCCGCGCCCGTGCCCGCGCCCGACGGGCACGGGCACGGGCACGGGCACGGGCACGAAGAGAGGGACGGATGGGCAAGAAGGACAAGGGCAAGAAGGGCAAGCCCCTGACCGGGCTCGCCGCGGCGCTGGTCAAGTCAGGCCACCTCGACGAGAAGAAGGCCAAGAAGCTGGTGCGTGAGCAGCGGCGCGAGGAGAAGGCCCTGGGGCGCGAGGGCAAGGCGGCCCGCGAGGCGCAGAAGGCCGCCGAGGCGGCCGCTCACCGCGAGGCCGAGGCGGCCGCGAGCCGGGAGCGGGAGCGGCAGCGCGCCTCCGAGGAGCAGCGGCAGCGTGTCACCCGGGTGGTGCGCGAGAACCGGCAGGAGGGCGTGTCGGGGCGGCGGCGGTGGTTCTACGTCGCCCGCTCCGGCCGGGTGCAGTTCCTCGACCTCGACGACTCGACCGCGGGGCTGCTGAGCGGCGGCGAGGCGGGGATCGTGGAAGACAGCGAGGGGTCGGCCCTGGGCCACTCGGTGGTCGTGGGCGAGCGGAACCTGGTCACCCTGCTGGGCGTGGACAGGGACCTGGTCCGGTTCTGGAGCCGCCCCCCGGGGTAGCTCGAAGGCGGACTCGAGGCCCGCAGCCGCGCTTACTGGCATAGACTCGGTCGCCGCCGGAGCGCCCCCGCGGTGTGGTGAGGGGGCGGGAGCCATCGCCGGCCGGAGGAGCCGATGAGTGACGCAGCGGCGGCGGCCGCAGCGCCCAGTCCGTCGCCCAATCCCGCCCAGGCGGCAGCCGCGCCGGCCGTCGCCGGCCGCGCGATCACGACGCCGGCGCTGGACGCCCTGTGCGTGGGCGGGCTCTCCCTGGCGGTGTTGATCCCGCTGATGGCGCTCGGCCGGCTGCGCGAGGCGGCCGAGCCCTTCGAGGTGTTCGGCCTGGGGAGCGGCGGCGGGCGCCTGTCGCTGTCGCAGGTGCTGCTGTTCACGGTCTTCCTGAACCTGCCTCACTTCATGGGCAGCTACGCGCTGGTGTACGGCTCGCGAGCGGCCTTCGCGCGTCACCCCTGGGCCGCGGTGCGCGTGCCGGCGCTGCTGGCGGCCTACGGCCTGTTCGCCCTGTTCATGTGCCGCTCCACCGACGCCTACGTGGGGGCCATGGTGGCCGTGGCAGGGGGCTACCTGGCGTGGCACTACACGGGTCAAGCCTGGGGCATGATGGCCACCTTCTCGTTCGTCGGCGGGACGCCGTTCGACGCCCGGGAGCGCACGCTAATGCGTACGGCCCTGCGGATCCTGCTGGTGTGGCACGTGGTGTGGTTCCTGCACGTGGGAGGCGGGCTGCCCGAGCCGCTGCGGCGGGCGGCGAGCGCGGTCTACCCGCTCCTGAGCGGCGCCGCCGTGGGCTCGCTGCTGCTGGCCCTCGCCAGCCTGGTGCGCCTCTCCCGGCGCCACGGCCGGCTCCCTCCCTGGCGCGTCGTGCTCCCCTGCGCGGCCATCTACACCTGGTACCTCGCCCTGGCCCTCGAGCCGCGGGCGATCTTCCTGGTGCAGATGAGCCACTCGCTCCAGTACCTGATCTTCCCCGCCCGGGTGGACCTGAATCGGGCCGGCGTCCGCAGCCGCGGCCGCGCCGTGGTCCGGACCGCCACCTACCTGGCGGTGCTCGCGGCCGTCGGCGTCGGGGTGGTGTACCTGCTCCCCTGGGCGGTCCGCGGCCCGATCGAGGCGCTGCTCGGGCCGCTGGCGGCGGTCAAGCTGACCGCCGTGGTGGTGGCCTTCGTCAACATCCACCACTACTTCACCGACGGGGTCGCCTGGAAGATCAGCAACCCGGAGGTCCGTCGCGACCTGTTCGCTCACCTCCCGTCGCCGTGACGGCGCCTCCCCTGCGGGCGCGGCTGGCGAGGAGCCCCGCGCCCAGGGCCAGCGCAGCGCCGCCCAGCGCCGGCCCCGTGGGGCGCTGCCCGAACAGCAGCACCGAGTAGCCGAGCGCCATGGCGACCTCGCTGAGGCCGCCCACGGTCACCGCGGCCGCCGAGTGCCAGCGGTAGGCGGCGGTGAGGAGGAGCTGTCCCCCGGTCCCCAGGACGCCGGCCAGGAGGAGCAGGGCCCAGGTGCGGGCGTCCCAGCCGGTGCACGCGCGCGCCGCCTCGCCCAGGAAGGGGAGGGGCGCCGCGGTCAGGAACAGGGAGAAGACGGTCACCACCGTGAGCGGGTCGTCCGTCCGCGCCAGCGCCCGCAGGGCCAGGTAGGCCAGGGCGGCGAGCAGCCCCGCGCCGAGGGCGGCCAGCACGCCCAGTCGCTCGCCCTCGAGGGAGACCCCGTAGCGCAGCGCCACCCCCGCCAGGCCGACCGCCAGCGCCGCCCACACCTGAGCGCCGGGGTGCTCGCGCACCACCAGCGGCGAGAGGAGCGCGACCCACAGGGGCGAGGTCTTGAGGAGGATCGCCGCGGTCGCCAGGTCCGTCCCGCCGCCGCCGTCCACGAAGGCCCAGTAGTACAGCCACATGGCCAGGCCGCCGGCGCCGCACCGCAGCGCGAGCATGGGCCACCCCCGCGGCTGCAGGCGGCGGCCGGTGAGCCGCAGGGCCAGCAGCCCCGCCGCCAGGCCTACCAGCCCCCGCGCCAGGATCGGCGGCGCGAGCCCGGTCTGCGGGGCGACGCCCTTGATCACGGCGCTCAGGGAGGCGAACGCCAGGCTGGCCAGCAGGATCAGCCCCAGGGCCCGCAGGGGTCGGTCCCGCAGGGGTCGGTCCCGCAGGGGTCGGTCGGGCGGGGTCGGGTCGTCCGCGCGGGATGCGCCGGGAGCAGGAGAGCTCACGGCCCGGGAGCTAGGAGGTGGCCGCGGCGCGGCGGAGCGTCAGCGCTGCCCCCACGCGCTGGTGCTCGCGGGCCAGCTGCTCGACCAGCGCGTCCGCTTCGGCCAGGTCCGCGCCGCGGGCGCGGGTCTCGATCCTCGCGCACAGGTCCGCCAGCGGCTGGGCGCCGAGGTTGCTGGCGCTTCCCTTGAGCTGATGGACCGCGTGGCGGAGCGCCTCGGCGTCCCCGCGGGCCAGGCCGGCGCGCGCCGCCTGCACCAGAGCCGGGCCGTCCTCGAGGAACAGGTCGATGAGCTCGTTCACCAGGTCGGGCATGCCGAGCGCCTCGAGGGGGGAGAGGTCCACGCTCGCCTGCTGTGGCCCGGCGCCCACCACCCGCTCCAGGGTCGCCTCGAGGTTCGACAGGCGGACCGGCTTGCTGAGGTACTCGTCCATGCCCGCGGCGAGGCAGCGGCGCCGGTCGCTCTCGCCGGCCGAGGCCGTCATGGCCACGATCCGCGGCGAGCCGCTGGGCCAGCGGCGCCGGATCTCGCGGGTGGTCTCCAGGCCGTCCATGCGCGGCATGTGGACGTCCATCAGGACCAGGTCGTACCGCTCCTGGCCGAGCGCCGTGAGGGCGTCGCGGCCGTTCGACACCGCGTCGGCGCGGTAGCCCAGCCGCGCCAGCATGCTCGCCGCGACCTTGCGGTTGACCGCGTTGTCCTCCACGATCAGCACCCGCCTCCGCGCCTCGCGTGGCGCGAGGGGCGCGCCGCGGCGGCGCGCCTCGCCGCCCGGGCGCCCGGACAGCACGCGGATCAGGACGGCCAGGAGCTGCGCGGCGCGCACGGGCTTGAGCACCGCGCCGGCCGCGTCGGGGACCGCTCCGGCGCCGAGGGGACGGCCGTCCTCCCGGCGGCCGGTGCCGTGCAGGGTCACGATCGGCAGGGCGGGGGCCTGCTCGCGCAGCCGATCGGCGATCGCGGCCGCGTCGGCAGCCGGCGGCTCGTGGGCCACCACCGCCACGTCGAACGGAGGGCCGTCGGCGAGGGCGCCCTCGAGGTCCGCCGGCGCGACCGCCTCGGCGGCCATGCCCCAGCCGCGGGTCTGCTGGAGGAGCATCGCGCGGGTGTTGGCGTTCGGCTCGACCACCAGCAGCCGGCGACCCACCAGGCTGTCGTGAGGCGGCGTGCCCCGCCGGGCCGGCTCGGGGACCCCCACCTCGACCTCGAGGTGGAAGGTGGAGCCAGAGCCGAGGGCGCTCTCGGCCCACAGGCGGCCGCCCATGAGCTCCGCCAGCCCCCTGCTGATCGCCAGCCCGAGCCCGGTGCCGCCGTGCTCACGGGTGGTGGAGGCGTCCCCCTGCCGGAAGGCCTCGAACAGGCCCTCGATCCGCTCGGGCGCGATCCCGATCCCCGGGTCGCGCACCGCGAGGTGCAGCTGGAGCCGGTCGGAACCCAGGGCCTCGCCGCCCACGCTTATCACCACGTCGCCGCGGCCGGTGAACTTGATCGCGTTGCTCAAGAGGTTGACCAGGATCTGCCGCAGGCGAGTCACGTCGCCCACCACCATCGTCGGCAGGTCGTCCCGCTCCAGCAGGTAGACCAGATAGATCCCCTTCTCCGCCGCCTTGGGCGCCAGGATCCCCAGCGACTCCTCCAGGCACTCGCGCAGGTCGAACGGGCGCTGCGCCAGCGTCATCTTGCCGGCCTCGATGCGCGAGAAGTCGAGCAGGTCGTCGATCAGGAGCAGGAGGGTGTCGGCGCTGCCGCGGATCGTCTGGGCGTACGACAGCTGCTCCGCCGTCAGCGGCGGCGTATCGAGGAGGAGGCTCGACAGCCCGATCACCGCGTTGAGGGGCGTGCGGATCTCGTGGCTGACGTTGGCCAGGAACTGCGTCTTGGCGCGGGTGGCCGCCTCCGCCGCCTCCTTGGCGAGCTGGAGGGCCACCTCCGCCTCCTTGCGCTCGGTGACGTCGGTGGTGATGCCGCTCCAGCGGACGGTGCCGTCAGGCAGTCGCGCGGGGTTGGCGGTGCAGCTCAGCCAGCGCACCCGCCCGTCGGAGTGGACCATGCGGAACTCGCGCCAGATCCGCTCCAGGGTCTGCGCGGACTGCGCGATGTGGGCCAGCAGACCCGGCAAGTCGTCGGGGTGGATCCGCCCGAACACCAGCTCGGCGTCGGTCGACTCCTCCGGCGTGAGCCCGGCGAGGGCCATGGTGTCCCCGCGCACCAGCGGGAAGGAGCGCTCGCCGGTAGGCGACAGCTCGAACTGGTACAGGATCCCGGGGAGGCTGGTGCACAGCTCGCGCTGCCGCTCCTCGAGCTCGGCCAGGGACGCGGCGTCCTGGCGAGCCCCCTCGTCCTCCGCCGGCGCGGCGTCCGCCTCGTGGAGGACCGCCAGCCGCGCCTCCGAGGCACCCTCGAGCCGCTCGATCCGCAGGCGCCAGGTGCCCGCGGCGGCCCCGGTGAGGAGCTGATAGGTGACCTCGACCGCGGGGGCGCCCTCGTCGGCAGCGAGGGCGCTCAGCGCCTCCGCCAGGGCGGCGGAGGCGGAGGGCGGGAGGCCCCGCGAGGCGGCGGCGCAGTCGTCTCCAGGGGCGAGGGTGGCCAGCGGGTGACCGGCGGCGCCGCTGGCGGCGCCGCGGGCGATCACCCGACCGGAGCGGTCCAGCAGGAGGTGGAGCCGGCGGGGCGCCTGGGGCGGCGCGGCGTCGGCCGGACAGGAGGGGTCGGTCAGCTCGGACGGGCCCATGAAGCTCCGTCTCCCTGCCTCAAAGGGACCTCTCGGGGCGCGTTCGCGCAAGCCCTAAGGGAAAGCGAGCGGGGGCAGGCAGGCGGTGCTACGCTTGCCTCGACCCGTGCGCTCAGGGGGTGGGCATGACCGAGGAGCCGCTTTCGCACAACGGCGTACGCCGCGTCTACAGGGCTCTGTGCAACCTGGCCTGGTGCGACGGCGAGTTCGACCCGCGCGAGCAGGACTACCTGCAGGGCTACCGGGAGCGGTTCGAGATCGGCCCCGAGGAGGCGCGCGCCCTCGAGGAGGAGGGCCGGCAGGGCCTCCACCTCGGGGTGAGCAAGCGCCCCGCCGAGCAGGCGCTCCTGGCGACAGGCATGATCGAGGTCACCATGGCGGACGGCGTCCTCACCACCGAGGAGCAGGCCAAGCTGGTCGCGTTCGGCAAGACGCTGGGGCTGTCGCAGGAGATGATCGCGCGGCGCATTCGGGAGTGGGCCGAGCAGCAGGGGAAGCGGCTGGAGGCCGGCGGCTAGGGTTCGCCTGAAAACCCGTCGAGCGTCGTCAGCAGTCGCCGGATCAGCGCGAGCTTGACCATGCCGAGGTACGTCGTCGCCAGCTTCTCGTAGCGTGTAGCCACGCGACGGGACTCCTTGAGCCAGGAGACGAGGCGCTCGACGACGTTCCGCCTCTCGAGATCCGCCTCTCCTGCCACGCGCAGGCCGCCGCCAGGCGGGAGCAGCGCCGAGAGGCCGCCAAGCGGCGGGCGCTTGCCGCCGCTGAGAGGCGACGGAAGACGGGGGCCGCAGCGCTCGGGGGAGGTGCGCCAGCGAAGCAGCCATGACGAGCTCGTACGGCAGGGGAACGCAGAGCTGGAGGCGCTGCTCGCCGAGTAGCCTCCCCGGCGGCGGAGGGGGAGGCCGGGCGACGACGATCGGGCTGGGCTGTATGCGGGGTCGATCGAGTCTGCGGGTCGACCCGACCGAGGCGGAGCTACTCCTCCGCCTCGTCCTCGTCCTCGCTGGGCGGCTCCTCGGCCTTGCTGAGGGCGCGGGCGAGGTCGGGGAAGCCCGGCTCCCAGGCCAGGTCGAGGCCGGGGGCGGCCATCTCGAGGGCGCCCAGGCGGTCGAGCAGGTGGCGCTGGGCCGCCTGGCTCAGCTCGAAGGGGAGGGGGTCGTCGGCGGTGTTGGTCTCCAGCGCCTCGGTCAGGGCGTCGCCCAGCCAGGCCAGGCCCGCCGGCTCGCCGCGCAGGTCGGCGGGGGTCCAGCCGCGGATCGCGCTCTGGTGGAGCCGCTGGCCGAGGTCGTCGAGGGCCTGGGCGCAGGCAGCGGCGCTGGCGCGGGGCACCTCGGCCACGACCATGGTCTCCTCGTCGGTGCCGGCGGCCTTGGCCGCCTTGCGCCGCTGCTTCTCGTCCTCGCGCTGCTTCTTCTCGATGCGCTTGCGGATCGAAGTGGAACGCTGCCGCCGCTTTCTGCTCATTCGCTCTCCCGTGGGGCGACACTCTAACGTCGGGCGGCGGTTCGGCACACCCTGCCGGCCGGGCGTCAGCGGACCCGGCGGACCGTCACCTCGAGGCCGGCGGGGGTGAGGGCGATCCCCTCCAGGCGCACGCGCCAGCTGCCGGGCAGGGTGCCCGACGCCTCCAGGGCGCGGCGCGCGCCGCTCGGGAACGGCACCCGCTCCAGGGCGCGGCGCGCCGCGTCGAGGGAGCGCAGGCCGTGCGCCGGGAGGAGCTCCACCTGCTCGAACGGCACGAAGGTGCGGGTGAAGGCGGTGGGGCTGCCGGCGCGCCACACCAGCAGGCCGGGCGCCGGCAAGGCGCCGTCGAAGCCGCGGCGGGTGCGGTACTCGAGGACCAGCGCCTCGCGGCCGCGCCGATCGAGCGGCACCCGGACCACCTGCGACGCGTCCTCCTCGACCGGCCGCAGCAGCAGCCGGACCGGGCGGGAGGGGTCGACCCGGGCGGGGCGGCTCCAGCCGAGGCGGCTCTTGCACACCGCGCACAGGTGGAGCGGCCGCGTCGAGCCCGAGCGGGCGCCGGAGCGGCGCCCCGTGCTCAGCTGCGCGCTGCTCGCCTCGGCGGGGCGCGTCCACCGCTCGCCGGTCAGCCAGTCCCGCAGCCGGCCCAGCTCGCGCCGGACGAGCCGCCCGAGGGCGCCCCACAGGGTCTGGCGAGGCGCGTCCTCGGGCACCGCGCGCTTGGTCGGCGGGTGGCCGCCGCTCGCCATGAGGCACCACGGGCCGAGGCCGCCATCGGTGCCCAGGCCGTACTTGTCGAGGATCCCCAGCACGTGACCGAGCTCGTGGCAGTGCACGCCGATCGGCTCGAACCGGCGCCGCCCCGAGTGGAGGAGCGTGTAGCGCCACAGGGCGCCGTCGTGCAGGGTGATCGCCGAGTGCGGCCAGGTGAGGGCGCCTTGCCGTGGAGCGCGCTCGCCCGCCACCACGAAGGTGAGCGCGTCGAAACCGTCGAGGGCTCGCGGCCCCTCGCGGGCGAGGAGGGCGTCGAGGGCGGCGCCGAGGAGCGCCCGGCGACCGCCCAGGGCCGCGATCAGCTGTCCGTCGAGGGCGGCCCGCGAGGTGGAGACCTGCACCCAGTCGAACACCCGCCCCGTCACGTCGAGGGCGCCCGAGCTGTTCTCGAAGAAGTAGTCGCGGAGCGACCCCGGCGCCGCCTCGCCGGTAGCGGTGCGTCGGTAGCGGCCCCGGGAGAACAGCGCCTCGCGGAAGGCCCTGGGAGCGAAGGTGGGCGGCTCGTCGGGGAACGCCACCAGGACCACCGCCAGGCGGAGGCGCCCCCGGGTCGGCGGCGCCAGGCGGCGGAGCGTCTCGCTGCGGCGCACCAGGCGGCGCAGCGCGCCGCCCCAGGTGGAGCGAGCGGAGGCGGCGGGCTCGCGCGGGAGGCGATCGAGGGGGACCGCCCCCGGCGCGGCGAAGGCCGGCGCCGCGCTGACGAGCGCGAGCAGGAGCGGGATCGACGACCTCATGGGGCGCCGCAGGATACCGCCGAGGATGCCGTCCGCGGCAGGTGCGGCAGCGGCCAACCAAAAGCAGCTAAACCCAGCGCTTTTCGTCTGGGTTTTTGTTTATTTGACGCCCGCCGCGTCTGTTCGTTAGCTTCATTAGGCCGGTGCTGGTCGGGACGGGCTCGCCAGCGCGGACGGGAGCCGCCATGCGCACAGCACGCACCCACTTCATGCTCATGTGGCTCCAGCTGCTGCCCGTGGCCCTGGGTTGCCAGCAGCAGGGTCAGGAGGCCCACCTGCGGAGGCCGACACGAGCTCGGACGTGAGCCGCGACGCGCCCCCCGAGCCCTGGACCGCCTTCGAGGTCGCGGTCGCCGCGTGCGGCCTCGTCACGGTGGGCGGGCTGCTCCTGGCGGTGGGGGTCGGCTATGACCTCACCTTCGGGAGCCTCTACCTGATGGCGCAGGCGGGCATCGCGGCGCGGGACCACGTTCGGGTGCGCCCACGCGCCGAGCGTGGCCGGAGCGGCCCACGGGTCACCGCGCGCCCTCGACCGTCCTCGGTCCGGGTGCGACGCGTCTCGGCGCAGCGGCGCTGCCCCCTGTGTCACGAGCCCTTCAGCGAGCACCTCTCGAGCAGGTCCTGCCCGGGGTGCGAGACGCTGCACCACGTGAGCTGCCTCGAGGAGCTGGCAGGGTGCGCGGTGCTCGGCTGCAGCCGCAGCCGCCGCGGAGCGCGGCGGCGGGTGGTGTAAAGGGCCCCGCTGGGTTCGTCGCGCCTGCGTGTCCTGGCGCGGGACGATGCGAGAACGCCGTGCGCAGCGGCGCGTCGACTTCGTACGAGGGGTGTCACGAGGCGCGCGGCGCCGACGACCCGCCCCCTCGAACCCCTCCTGCCCCAGCAGGTTGAGGCTGTTACACAGCCCTGACGGGGCGCGGCATCGTCCGTGCGCTGGAGCCGGTCGCACGCACCGGAGGCTGCTCCATGGCACGGCTCACTCGCTCCTCGACGCTCGCCCTCCTCGCGGCCGCGGCCCTGGCCGGCTGCGGCGGCCACTCCGCGGACAGCGGCGCGAGCACCGCCGCGGCGATCACGACCCGGAGCACGCCGGGCCTCCCGGGCAGCGGGTCGGGCAACCAGGCCCCGACCTTCGCCAGCCCCTTGCCGACGCAGGCCACGGTGGGGGCGGCCTACGCCTACAGCCCTACGGTGATCGACCCCGAGGGGGACGCCCTCAGCTACACGCTCGCGCAGGGGCCAGCGGCCATGCAGGTCGACCCGACCACCGGGGCCGTCGCCTGGACGCCGGCCGCAGGCGACGTCGGCGCGCACGCGGTCCGGCTCGAGGTGACCGACGGCGTCAACACCGTCGCCCAGAGCGGGACCGTCACCGTGTCCACCACGCCGGCGACCGGCGGCGGCCTCCCCCAGAACGCCACCCTCACCGACCTCGGCGGGCCCCCCGGCGGGCTGCCCGTGATCTCCGACCTCGTCACCTTCGACGGGCGGCTGTTCCTCATGGAGTCCCTCGAGCCGCTGGGGCAGTTCGCCGCGCAGGTGTGGAGCTACGACGGCACCACCTTCCGCAAGGTGATCGACGACCCCACCTCGCAGGGCTACCTGCGTGGCCAGGTGATCGGCGGCAAGCTCTACATCCCCGACAGCGACCCCAACGGCCTGGCGCCGGGGATCATGTGGGTGCTCGACGGGGCGACGGCGTCTCCGCGCATGCAGGTCATCGACGACGCCGTCCACAACTTCGACGTGGTCGAGCTGGGCGGCGCCCTCTACACCACCGGCGGCCTCAACGGGGGAGAGTCGGGCCTCAACCGCTTCGACCCCGCGACCGGCCGGTGGACGGTGGTCAGCCGGGGCAGCTTCTCGCGCCTGAAGTACGCCGTCGCCTACGAGGGCGCGATCTGGAGCGGCAAGCGGCCGGTCGGCAGCGCGGCCGAGCTGGTGCGCACCGACCCCGCCACCGGGCAGCAGCAAGGCTACGACATCCTCCCTGGCACCGAGGCGGCGGCCCTGTGCATGGAGGCGATCGGCGCCAACGTTTACTGCACCCTGGGCTCGAGCGCGGGGGTGGCGCACCTGCGCCTCGAGCCGGGCGGCACGATCACGCAGCTGACCGGCACCAGCGGGGCGCTCCTGTACGACTTCGTCCAGCACAGCGACGGGAACATCTACGCCGTCGGCACCGACCTCACCAGCAAGTCGTTCGTCTACGTCAGCACCGATGGCGTCGCCTTCACCCGCTTGATCGAGGTGCCCGACCTGCGCTTCGGCCGTCTGCCCTCGGGCAACCTCGACGGGCGCCCCTCGATCGGCAGCTACGACGGGGAGCTCTACTGCGGCGGCTCGACCACCGGCCGGCTGTATCGCGTGGACTGACCGCTCCCAAGGAGCGCCCCCCAAGAGCACGCCGGCGGACGGGCCGCCGGCGCCTCGCAGATCGCGCCGCGAACTCCTGGTCCCAGCGGGTGGGGACCGAACCCTGGAGACGGACTCCCCGGACGCAACCTCTCTCTCATTCAGCTCGCGGGCGAGCACCCGCGCCCGGCGCTCGGCCACCGCACGGTGCGGTGCTGACGCCGGGGCCCGCTCGCGAGCCCTTCACCGGAGTAGCAGTTGGCCGTTAGCAGGAGCTAAGCCAACAGCCAACAGCTCCTTTCTTTCACCCGGTCCCCCGTGGGTGGGGACCCCAGCGCAAGGAGGCGACGCTCTCTTCCGGACGCAGGTCGGGGGCCTCCTCTTCCCCGACGCTCTCTCACACTGACCCAAGGTCGACACGGAGCGGGTCACCCACCCCCGGCGCGGCAGGACGTCGCGCCGGGGCCGCTTCGTGTACGTGCGGGAGGCGCACGGGGCGCCGCGTGGCAAGACGTCGGCGGTCGCGCTACCCTCGGCTTCGATGCCCTGGACCTGCAAGAGCTGCGACACCACGGTCGAGCAGGACGACATGACCTGCCCCCGCTGCTCCACGGCCAAGTCGGCCTGGACCATGGTCAACGACCAGACCCGGGCGTTCACGATCGCGCGGGCGCGGTTCGAGGTGCTGCGGGGGGTCGGGGGCGAGCCGGCGCCGCCGCCGGGGGCGGAGGCGCCGCCGCCCGAGCGGATCGAGGCCACCTCGGCGCCGGTGGTGAGCAAGGCCGCGGCCGCCGGCTGGGCCGCCGAGGGGCTGGCGCCTGCCGAGGCGGACGTGCTCACGACCCGCCTGTTCCCCAAGAAGGGGAGCGAGTGGCCCGTCGAGCTGGTGGTGGAGTTCGCGGCCGACGCGGCCGAGCCCCACGACTTCGCGGTGCCGGCCCCTGAGGGTCACGCGCCGGGAGCCCCGGTCGACCTGCGGGTGTTGTTGGTGTGGGGGCCGGAGGAGACGCCGGCGAACGTGCCGGAGGTCGACCGGGTCGTCGACGTCACCGAGGAGGGCGCGGACGGCGCCCTGTCCTTCGCGCCGCAGGTCTCGGTCAAGGCCCTGCGACGACCGGCGGTGCGCCTCCCGGTCCGGCGGCGGGGGAGCTTCCACCTGGCGGTGCGGTTCTTCGGGCGCAGCGGGCGGGTGCCGGCCGCCGACCTCGCCTGCACCGTCGCCGGCCGCTCGGCGACCAGCGACGGGCAGGGCCTCCTCCGCCTCGACGGGGTGGAGCCGGGCTACCACCGGGTCGAGCTGGAGGGTGGCGCGGTCATGGTCCCCGCCACGCACCACCCCGCGCTGGTGACGCGGATCGCCCTGCCCTTCGTGGGCGAGAGCGAGGCGGAACTGGCGGAGCATCCGCGGCGCCAGCCGGCGCCCGAGGACGCCGCGCCCCAGGACGTCGAGCCGCCGACCTGGCTCCCTCACGAGCTGCCCGAGGCCGAGGAGGACGACGAGGACGACGGCGACGACGGCGACGAGGACCTGTCGGAGGAGGAGTTCGACGCGGTCCACGGCGACCGCAGCGCGGGCGACGACGACGAGCTGTACGACCTGGCCGTGCGGGTGGTCGGTCGCCGCAGCGGCGCTCCGGCGGCGAACGCGACCTGCACCGTCGACGGCCGCACCGTCCGGACCGACGCGCAGGGAGTGCTGCGGGTCGCAGGCGTCGGCCCCGGCTATCACCTGCTGGAGCTCGAAGGCGGCGCCGTGCGCGTGCCGGCCTCCCACCACCCCGACCTGCTGGTGCGGGTGTACCTGCCGCGGCCGGACGAGGAGGAGGCGGCGCGACCGACCGCGCGCCCCCCGGCAGGCGACGCTGAGCCCGCGCGGGTCGATCCGCCCGCCTGGCTGCCGATCGATCCCGAGGCCGCCTCAGACGACGACGACGACGGGGACGACGACGACGACGAGGCGCCGGACGAGGAGACGTTCGACGCCACGCACGGAGACCGGGGCGACCTCGCCGACCTCGCAGACCTGCTGGAGTAGCCATGACCGTCGACTTCGCCACCCAGTGGGCGGCCCTCTACAGCTGGGACGACCTCGACGCCGACGACCGGCCGCGCAAGAAGAAGTACGACAGCTTGCCCGAGCTGGTGCTGGTGGTGCACCGCTGGCCCTCGGCGGAGGGGGCGGCCGTCCAGGCCACCCTCACGGTGTACGAGTGCGACGACCCCACCTTCGCCGACCTGTTCCAGCCCCGGGACACCTCCAAGGACGTGCCGGTCGCCAAGCTCGCCCTCACGCTCAAGCCCAACCCGAAGGCCGGCGAGGACGAGAAGGCGCCCCGGGTGATCGCGGCCCTGCGCAAGGTGCGCGGCACTCCGTGGCTCGACCGGACGCTGAAGCGCCGCCACCGCGCCGCGTCCGAGCGCAAGGCGGACGTCGCCCTGAGGATCGGCGCCTCGGTCGTCCTCCTCTCGCTGCCCAAGGAGGACATCCACGACGAGGCGCGGGACGGCAAGTTCGAGATCGGCTTCTCCCTCGAGGTCGCGGGCGAGCCCGCCTTCGACCTGCGCTCCACCTGGGGTCTGTCCTACATCGACGTCGCCGACCCGCTGATCCGAATGCTCACGATCCCCCAGCGGTTCTCCGACCCGGCCCGCAAGCCGTCGATCGAGCCCGAGCAGGTGGTCGCCACGCTGGAGGAGAGGACCGACGCGCTGCTGAAGCAGGCCCGCGGGAAGACGCCCGAGGACGTCGACCTCGACGTCGACGGGCTGCGGTTCCACCGCTTCCTCCGGGCAGGGGTGACCCGCAAGCAGGTGATCGAGAGCCTGATGAAGGAGGGCGGCCCGTCGATCCTCGGCAAGGTGCGGGAGCGCTTCAAGAAGAGCAAGCACGAGGGCAAGCTCGTGCTCGACAGCGCCTGGCGCTCGCACGACATCACCGACAAGGCCTACTTCCTGATCCACGACGTGGGCCTGGCGGTGAGCAACCGGCGCGCGGTCCACTACAGCCCCGACATGGCCAGGATCCACAAGACGCACGTGCACGGCTTCCTCAACTGGAGCGGCGTGCTCGCGCCGACGAACGACTGGTCGGTCGGGAAGGTGGGCACCAAGGCGGCCCGCAAGAAGTACAAGAAGCCGTGGCGTCACACCACGATCGAGACCGAGACCACGGTGAACGCCTTCTACGTCAAGGCCGACTCGATCGAAGCCTTCGAGGCGAGCCTGAAGGACCCCCACGCGGACAAGGCGCTGCTCCCGACCAAGACCTACGGCAAGGACGACGGCCAGCCGTACGTCGTCATGACCTGGAAGTGCCCGATCACCTGGGGCGAGCGCAAGAAGCTGGGGCGCAAGCGGCTGGGGCTCGGCGCCAAGGACTCGGCGCAGCCGGTCCACATCGCGGGCTTCTCCCAGGCCGCGATCGACGCGCTGGTCGACATGTACGTGCTCGCCTCGGCCCGCGCGGGTCACCTGTTGACGGTCACCTGCCACGTCGAGGTCGACCGGGGCTTGCCGGGCGGGCACAGCGACCCGACCGGTCTGGAGATGCAGTTCTTCTACGACGCCGTGACGCGGCGCCTCAACGGCGGCGGGGAGGACATCGGCCTGGGCGGCTTCCAGCTCCCGGTGGGGGTCCGGTACGGGATCCACCCCCGCCGCGTCACCGGCCCGCCGACAATCTGGACCGACGCCGACGGGAACCGGATCGTGATCGCGCGCAACTACGAGGGCGCGCCGGGGGTCAAGATCCCCGAGAAGTCCTTCCCCCATCAGTCGGCGCCGCCGACGGTGAGCTAGACCCCGGCTAGCTGGCGAACCCGTACTGGTCCGCGTGCTCCAGCGGCGGGAGCACCGCCTTGGGGAGCAGCAGGGTGCGCACCGTCCACAGCTCGCGGAAGATCCGGGTCTCGGCGGTGCGGTCGAGGTAGTCGACGCCCGAGGAGCCGCCGGTGCCGACTCGGCGACCGATCACCCGCTCGACCATGCGGGCGTGGCGGGTACGCCACAGGACGAGGTTCTCCTCCAGCTCGACGATCGTGTCGACCAGGAGGCGCGGCCACGCCAGCAGCGGGAGCTGGCGATAAGACTCGATGAACACCAGCGCCGCGCGCACCCGGCGGGCGCGCGCGCGCTCCTCCTCGGGCACGTCCTCGGCGAACAGGAACTCCCTGGCCTGCTGCAGCCCGCTGGCCAAACGGGCCCGCGCCGCCTCGGGGCTGGAGCCGGGGATCGCCGACAGGCGCGGCTCCTGGGCGGCCTGCTGCTCGCGCATGGCCTCGAGGTAGCGCTCCAGGAAGGCGGTCACCACCGCGTCGTCGCCCTGCTCCGCCGGGCTCGATCCCGGGATCGGGGTGCGGTACAGCCAGGCGTGCAGGGCGTCGCGCAGGGACTGCTCGCGGCGGGCGGCCTCGATGCGGCCCCAGGCGAACTCACCCGCGGGGCTCTGATCGGCGAGCTGTCGGATCGCGTCCAGCGGAGCGACGCCCGTCTCCGCGGCCCGCTGCTGCTCGTCGAGGCCGAACAGCACCTCGAGCTCTCGCATCTGAAAGGACTGAAAGCCGCTGGCCGGCGCCAGCTTGTCCCGAAAGGCCAGGAAGTCCTGGGGCGTGAGCGTCTCCATGATCCGGAACTGCTCGGTCGTCAGCCGGAAGATCTCGTTGGTGCGCCGCAGGTGGTGCACCACGTGGGGGATCGTCTCCTCGGGGACCCGCGGCGAGGCCAGCGCGTCGCGCGCCAGGCGCAGCTCGCGCAGCATGAGCTTGAACCACAACTCGAAGGTCTGGTGGACGACGATGAAGTGCAGCTCGTCGGGGAGCAGGCTGTCGTCGTCCCCCTCCAGGCCACCCTGCAGGGAGAGCAGCCGGTCGAGGCGGAGGTAGTCCCAGTAGGTAGGTACCGACGTGGTGGACTTCATGACCTGCTTCTCTCAGTGGGGTCTCAGGGGGCTACGCCCCGCCAGAGTCCTCCCGAAGAACGCTCCGGCGGAGGCGCGGGCTCCTCCTCCGTGGAAGTGAGCGAGGGTGGGGTGCGCTGAGACGTCCGCGCCTCCGCGACGCGCCACCTCACGCGGATGCTCGCCCGATCGGCGAGCGCGACTGCCTCTCGCGCGGAAGAGGAGACGGCTCGCGCGACGTCGTGCGCCGCGCGAGCCGTCCAAGCTTCACGCCCTAGCCGCCGGCGCTGCTGGGCCGGCTGCGGCCCCCGGCGCCGCCGAAGCTCCCCCGCCCGCCGCCGCCGCGGCTCCCGCCGCCCGGCCCGCCGCGGCTGCCGCCGCCCGGCCCGCCGCGGCTGCCGCCGCCCGGCCCGCCGCGGCCGC
>JAWLGW010000025.1:0-17378 GCA_041690735.1 Planctomycetota bacterium | reverse complement strand
CCCTGGGTCCACGAGTCTACGAAACGTGCCCGTGCCCGTGCCCGTGCCCGGGCCCGGCTTGACTTCGGGCACGGGCACGGGCACGGGCACGGGCACGGGCACGTGAAAGAGACCCTCGTCCCGGGCCCGTGGCACCCCGGCGCTAGAATGCGCCCCCATGAATCACGAGAAGATCCTCATCCTCGACCTCGGCTCCCAGTACACCCAGCTGATCGCCCGGCGGATCCGCGAGCAGGGGGTGTTCTCGGAGATCGTCCCCCACTCGATCACGGCCGAAGAGGCCCGGGAGAAGGCGCCCAAAGGCTTGATCCTGTCCGGCGGGCCGGCCTCGGTGTACGTGGAGGCCTCGCCCCGGATCGACCCTGGGCTGCTCGACCTCGGCCTCCCGGTGCTCGGGATCTGCTACGGGCTGCAGCTCATGGTAGAGCTCCTGGGCGGCAAGGTCGCCTCGGCCACCTCCCACGAGTACGGGCGGGCCGACTGCGACGTCGACCCCACCAGCCCGCTGTTCCACAACCTGCCCAGCCAGACCGTGGTGTGGATGTCCCACGGCGACCGGGTCGAGCAGGTGGAGGGGACCCTGGTCTCGATCGCCCGCACCAGCGCCACCCCCTACGCCGCCGCGGCCCACGTGACCCGGCCCCTGTACGGGGTGCAGTTCCATCCCGAGGTGGTCCACTCGGTGCACGGCAAGCAGATCATTCAGAACTTCGTCCGCGAGGTGTGCGGCTGCCACGGCGACTGGGTCATGGCCTCGTTCATCGACGAGGCGGTGGAGACGATCCGCGCCCAGGTGGGCGACGAGGGCCGCGTGGTGTGCGGCCTGTCGGGCGGCGTCGACTCGGCGGTGACCGCGGCGATCGTCGACCGGGCCCTGGGCGACCGGCTCCACTGCATCTTCGTGGACAACGGCCTGCTGCGCCGGGCGGAGGTCGAGGAGGTCGAGGCGGCCTTCCGCCCCCTGTTCGGCGACCGCCTGCGGGTGGTCCGGGCGGCCGAGCGCTTCCTCGGGCAGCTGGCCGACGTCACCGACCCCGAGACCAAGCGCAAGCGGATCGGCCACGAGTTCATCGCCGTCTTCAAGGAGGCGGCGCTCTCGATTCCCGAGGCCCACTACCTGGCCCAGGGGACCCTGTACCCCGACGTGATCGAGAGCGTGTCGGCCTTCGGCGGCCCCTCGGCCACGATCAAGAGCCACCACAACGTGGGCGGCCTGCCGGCCGAGCTCGGCTTCGAGCTGGTGGAGCCGCTGCGACAGCTGTTCAAGGACGAGGTGCGCGCGCTGGGCCGCGAGCTGGGCCTGCCCGAGGTGCTGATCGACCGCCAGCCCTTCCCCGGCCCCGGCCTGGCGATCCGGATCCTGGGCGCGGTCACCGCCGAGCGCCTGGAGGTGCTCCGGGCCGCCGACGCGATCGTGCGGTTCGAGTTCGAGCGCGCCGGCCTCGCCACCAAGGTGTGGCAGTTCTTCGCCGTGCTGCTGCCCGTCCAGTCGGTGGGCGTCATGGGCGACCAGCGCACCTACGAGAACACCTGCGTGGTCCGGGCGGTGGAGTCCACCGACGGCATGACCGCCGACTGGTCGCGGGTCGACTACGAGCTGCTGGCGAAGATCTCCAACCGGATCATCAACGAGGTCCGGGGGATCAACCGGGTGTGCTACGACATCTCGAGCAAGCCGCCCGCCACGATCGAGTGGGAGTGAGAGGGAGCGGAGCCGTCGCCCCCGAGCCTGCGACGAGTGTCGTCCGCTCCACGACATGGCGTGGCGGGGGTCCGCGTGCACGCAAGTGACGAGGTCCGTGCGCGGTGGGAGCGGCTAAAGATCCGGTGGCGTTTCGGGCACGAGGTCGACGGCGTCGTCGTGCAGCACGCGGAGTTCGGGGTCTTCCTCGACATCAGTGAGGGCCCCGAGATCGTCGGCCTGGTCCTCCTGCCCGACATACCGCACGAGATGTCCCTGCCCCGCGACGGGGGGCTGCACCTGCCCCCGATCGGCTCTCAGGTACAGGGTCACGTGCTCGCCTTCCGCGACGACAACCTGCAGGTCGCGCTGACCCTGCTCGGCTCGCCGGCAGCGCGTCCGCCGATCGAGCCCGGCGACCTGGTGTGGGGTGGCGGACACCGATACGGCACCGCACGCGCCGTGCTCCCCGACCTGATCCTGGCAGCGATGCACGACACACAGCGCGTCGAGGTCTTCACGCATCACGACCTCGTACGGCGAACAGACTGATGATGCACGCCCCAGTACGGGCGAACCCGCCGCCGGCACCCGCTCCCGCAGATCAAGGCGCTCGTCGCGGCCTGGCGCCTCTGCGCCTTGGCGTTACAAGGGCGAAGTCGAGGTGCCCGACGCCCAGCGACAGCCTTCTCATGCCTCGAAGCTGTCGCTCATCGCGCCGCTCCTCGCGGACTCGTAACGCAAAGGCGCCAGGACGCGAGGTCGCGACGGTCGTCTCCCGGCAGCGAAAGCCCCCCTCAGCGCGGGACGACGTTGAACTCCCTCCGCAGCTCCTCCACGGGCCGCTCGAAGTCCTCCCGCGGGTCCCAGTCGGCGATCAGGTCGCGGTTGACCTGCGCCCCGCGCGCCAGGGCCTTGAACACCAGGTGGGGCTTGACCACACCCTTGACGCCGTCGGTGGCCGGGGTGATCTGGACGCCGAGGTGGAACTGCGCCATCAGGAACAGCATGAGGCCGAAGGTGTCCTGCCCGCGGTAGCCGGCGTGGAAGGCGGCGACCTGCGTCTCCTCCTCAGGCGAGGTCCCGTAGCCGCCCAGCACGTGGTTGGCGTCGTGGAAAACCATGATCTCGGGGGGCGAGCCCGGCTCCCCCGGGAGCGAGAACTCGTTGCGGCGGATGAACTCGAAGTACTCCCGCCCCAGCGTGCCCTCGGGCAGCTCCTCCAGGCGGCGGTACTTGGCGGCCAGGGCCTCGTCCTGACCCTTGAGGGCCACCCGGGCCAGGTTCCAGATCCCGCGCAGCCCGTGGTCCTTCCACTCCTTCTTGACCCGGTCCGCGATGATGAACCGGCGCATGAGGTCGAACCGCAGCATCTTGAGCTGCCCGTCGGCGTAGCGGTGCAGGTCCTTGAGCGAGGCGTCCTTCACCCCCAGGGCGGCGGCGAAGGCGTCCACCACCGGGAGCTCCTCCGGATCGGCCTCGCCGTCGATGAGGGCCATCATGATGCAGCCGTGGACCACCCGCTCGCGGAACGGCCCCTCCGGCACCTCCGCCGCCAGCTCCGCGGGCGTGATCGGCTCGAGGGCCGCCACGTCGAAGTCGCTCTTGAGCACGAACTCCTGCAGCGAGTCGAACAGCTCTCGCTCGAGGGCGTGCAGCTCGCCGTCGGCGGCGGCGACCGTCTTGAGCGCGCGGAGGCCGGCGCGGGCGATAGGGGGCGGGGGGGCTTCGATGGCCATGGGGCACCTCGTGTCGTGGGGCGGACAGGCTACCCGGAGGCGAGGCCCAGGTGGGGGGACCCCGCATTGCCGGCCCCGCCGGCGGGCGGTAGCGTGCGCCCATGACCTCGACCCCCGACTGGAACGACCACTACGCGACCGGCCACCTGCCCTGGGACACGGGCCGCCCCGAGGACGAGCTGGTCCGGTTCGTCCAGGAGGGGGGCGTCGCGCCGGGGCGGGCCCTCGAGGTCGGCTGCGGCACGGGCACCAACTGCCTGTGGCTGGCCGAGCAGGGGTTCGAGGTCCTCGGCCTGGACCTCGCTCCGCTCGCGGTCGAGCAGGCGCGCGCCAAGCTCGGCGACCGGGAGCTCCCCTGTCGGTTCGAGGTCGCCGACTTCCTCGCCGAGGCGGCGCCGGGAGGCCCCTTCGACTTCGCGTTCGACCGCGGCTGCTTCCACACCTTCGACGACGAGGAGACCCGCGCCTGCTTCGCCCGGCGCATAGCTGACCTCCTCGCTCCGGGCGGCCTGTGGCTCAGCCTGATCGGCAGCACCGAGGGCCCGCCGCGCGACATGGGCCCGCCGCGCCGCTCCGCCCGGGACGTGGTGACGGCGATCGAGCCCGCCCTGGAGCTCCTCGAGCTGCGCGCGACCGCCTTCGACAGCGACCGGGAGGAGGCCCCGCAGGCCTGGCGGTGCCTGGCGCGCCGACGCGCACAGCCGGCCCAGCCCTCGACGCGCCGGGAGTCCTGACGCGGCCCTACAGCAGCTCGCCCCAGCTGAGCCGGCTGCGCTCCAGCGCGGGCGGGGGGCGACAGGTCGCGCCCGCCGCCACCTGGACCAGCTCCCACAGGACGTGGGCGGTGGCGCCGAAGCACACCGCGCCCTCGATCTCGAACACCGGCGAGAGGCGAAGGGCGCCGTCGAAGGTGTACGGGATCGCGTCCACCCTGCCCCCGTCGAGGAGGTCCGCGAGGTCGAGGCGCAGCGCCCGGGCGACCTCTCCCGGGTTGGGGCGGAGCTCCTGCGGAGGGACCTCGGCCACGAAGGGCTCCAGCCGGTAGTCCGAGGTGAACAGGGGGGTGGAGGAGAGGCGCCCCAGGGGGCGCGCCCCCGTCAGCCCGAGCTCCTCCTGCGCCTCCCGCAGGGCGGTGGCCAACAGGTCCGAGTCGTCCGGCTCCGGGCGACCGCCAGGGAAGCACACCTCCCCGCCGTGCAGGTTCATGCGCGCCGGGCGCAGCTCCAGCAGCAGGACCGGCGCGGGGTCCCACACCAGGGGCAGGAGGACGCCCGCCTGGAGGTGGTTGGTGCGGCCGGGCAGGGCCGGGTGCTGGGCGGGCGTGTGCGCCGCGAGCGAGGCCTCCAGCAGGCCTGGGGTGAGGGAGGGGGAGGGTGGCACGGAGAGTCCCCCCTAAGGGTAGGAGAAGACGGAATGGGAGGCGTCCAGAAACGACTCCAGCGCCTCGGTCACTCGCGCTCGCGTGACAGCGCCCTCACCCCGTGACCCAGGTGCCGACGCCGGTCTCGGTGAACAGCTCCGCCAGGAGGTTGTGGGACACCCGCCCGTCGATGATGTGGGCGCTGCGGACCCCGCCCTCCAGGGCGTCGAGGAGGGCCTGCGCCTTGGGGATCATGCCCCCGGCGATCGTGCCCTCGGCCATGAGCTCGCGCACCTCGGCGGGCGACAGCTTGCTGATCTTCTCGCCCGCCCGCAGCACGCCCGGGACGTCGGTGAGGAAGATCAGCTTCTCGGCCCCCAGGGCCTGGGCGACCTTGGCCGCGGCGGTGTCGGCGTTGATGTTGTAGGTGACGCCCCTGGCGTCCACGCCCACGGGCGAGATCACCGGAATGTATTCGCGCTCCAGCAGCATGGTGATCACGTCGGTGTTGACGTCGGTCACCTCGCCCACCAGGCCCAGGTCCTTGCCGCCCGGCTCGAGCTTGCGGGCCATCAGCAGGTTGCCGTCCTTGCCCGACAGGCCGACCGCGCGCCCGCCGTGGGTGTGGATCCGGGTCACCACCTCGGTGTTGACCCGGCCGGTGAGGACCATCTCCACCACCTTGACGCTCGCCTCGTCGGTGACCCGCATGCCGTCGACGAAGCGGGTCTCCTCGCCCAGGCGCTCGAGGGTGTGGGAGATCTCGGGGCCGCCGCCGTGCACCACCACCGGCTGCAGGCCCACCGCCTCGAGCAGCACCAGGTCCTCGGCGAAGGCGTCCTTGAGGTCGTCGCGCAGCATGGCCGCGCCGCCGTACTTGATCACGGCGATCTTGCCGTTGAAGCGGCGGATGTACCCCAGGGCGTCCACCAGCAGGCGCCGCTTGAGCCCCGGCGAGTGGGTCTCGAGGCCCTGCGTCTTGGTGACCGCGTTGATCGACACGTACTCGTAGCTGAGGTCGCACCCCCAGGCCCAGGCCGAGGCCTCGCCCAGGCCGACGTCGATCCGGTACACCACCTCGGGCAGGCTCACGTCGGGGCGCTCGCCGGTGGGGTCGCCGCCGCGCACCACCTCCACGTCGCCCACCCGCAGGTTCACCCTGGCGGGGTCGAGGGTCAGCCCCAGGATCGCCGCCCGGGTGCCCAGCGCCGCCAGGGCGCGCGACCACCCGTCCGAGTTGCCGAACAGCGAGCTCTTGAACAGGTTGCTCTCGATCACCGAGCGGGCCAGGGTGCGCGCCAGGGCGAGGTCGGGGGCCTGGCGGACCTCGACCGAGATCAGGCGCGTCGCGCCCTCGCCGTCGGCGGCGATCGCCCGGGCGAGGTCGCGGCACACCGCCCCCACCGCCTCCACGAACGGCGCGCAGCTGCGGTCGACCGCGACCTCGGCGGCCCCGTTGGCCAGCAGGACCGTCATGTCGTTGGTCGAGGTGTCGCGGTCGACGCTGATCTGGTTGAACGAGGCGGCGACCGCCTCGGCGATCACCGCCTGCAGCTCCTCGGCCGGGCACTCGGCGTCGGTGCACAGGAAGGCGAGCATGGTCGCCATGTTGGGGTGGATCATGCCCGACCCCTTGGCGATCCCGGTGACGGTGACCTGCTTGTCGCCCACCTCGAAGCTCCGCGCCGCGACCTTGTTCGCCTTGTCGGTGGTCACGATCGCGCGGGCCGCCGCCTCGGGGTCGACGCCCAGGCCCTCCACCAGCCGCGGCACCGCCCCCACGATCGCGTCGATCGGCAGCGGCTTGCCGATCCCGCCGGTGCTGGCGGTGAGCACCTCCTCGGCCGCCCCGCCGATCACCTCGGCGACCGCCGCCGCCATGCGCTCGTCGTCGTCCGCCTCCTGCGGGCCGCTCATGCAGTTCGCGTTGCCGGAGCACACCACGACCGCGCGGATCCCCTGGGCCGGGGTGAGCCGGCGGGTGCGGTCGACGCAGGCGGCCCGCAGCTGGTTCTGGGTGACCACCGCGGCCGCCTGGCAGGGCCGCTCGGAGCGGATCAACGCCAGGTCGGGCCGCTCGACCTTGATCCCGCAGTGCAGGCCCGCGTAGCGGAAGCCGCGGGCGAGGGGCGCGGCGTCGCTCATACCAGGCCCGCCGTCTCCTCCAGCCCGAGGATCCGGTTGAGGTTCTGCACCGCCTGGCTGGCCGCGCCCTTGAGGAGGTTGTCCTCGCAGGCGAACACCCGCGCCAGGCCGCCCTTGACGGAGGGGCCCACCGCGATCCGGCAGTTGGGCGTCCCGACCACCCGGGCGATCCCGATCTCGGTGTCGGGGGTCGTGACCTGCACGAACGGCTCGCTGGCGTAGCGCTCCCGCAGGCAGGCCTCCAGGTCGCCCGCCGTCGTGCCCGGCTTCACCGGCACGTAGGCGCTCACCAGCAGACCCCGGCGGCAGGGGAGCAGGTGAGGCGTGAACAGCACCTCCCGCCCCAGCCCCCGCTCGATCTCGGGGACGTGCTGGTGGCTGCCGACCTTGTAGGGGTGGTGGTTGTCGGCCAGCTCGTTGAACAGCAGGAAGTCGGCGTTCTTGCGCCCGGCTCCCGTGGCGCCGCTCTTGGCGTCGACCACGACCGGCCCCTCGGACAGCAGGCCGGCGGCGACGAGGGGCAGCAGCGCCAGCTGGGTGGCGGTCGGGTAGCAGCCGGGGTTCGCCACCAGGCGCGCGCCGTCGAGGCGCTCGCGGGCGTGCTCGGTGAGGCCGTACACCCACTCGGGGTCGGCCCGATAGGCGTTGGAGAGGTCGATCACCTTCACGCCGGCCTCGACCCACCGCGGCAGCAGCTCCGTGCTGGCGTCGGCGGGGGTGGCCGACAGCACGGCGTCCACGCCGGCGGTGTCGAGGGTCTTGCGGTAGGTGACGTCGCCCGCGGGGCCGTGCACCCCGACCCGCGCCCGGACGGTGCTCCCCTCCCAGCGGCCGGAGCTGGCGGCCACCAGCTCGACGCCCGGATGGCGGGCCAGGATCCGGGTCAGCTCCATGCCGGAGTAGCCCGAGGCCCCCTCGATGGCGATGCGGAAGGACATGAACGGCCTCCTTGCAAGGCGAGGAGGATAGGGTACTTAAGCGGTGTCGGCCAGAGCGGGCTCCAGCGTGAACGGCGCTCAGCGCCGCCACACGATCACGATCGGCCCCACCTGCTCGACCCGCGCCGCCCCCACCTTGGACCGCTCCAGCGCCGCGCGGATCGCGGCGTCCGACCGCGGCGGCCAGTGCGGCACCCCCCGGCGCGGGTCGACCACGACCACGTCCGCCTCCTGGGCGCGGGCGGGGAAGCAGTGCAGGAAGCGGCGCTCGGCCAGGAACAGCTGGGTGGTGACCGTGGAGCTCACCACCGCGTCGGGCGGGACCCGCGCCAGGGCGGCGCGGATCTGCGGGTGCTCGGGGGTCAGCCGCTCCAGCTCGGCGACCGCGCTGGGGTCGAGGGGCCGGACCCGCCGGTAGTGCGCGAGAGGGCCCGCGTCCACCTGCCACACCAGGAGGGTGAGGCCCGCCGCCACGGCGACCAGCGACAGGGTCGGATCCCAGCCCAGGCGGGGCCGCGCCCGCTCCCGCAGGGCGGCGAGCCCCTCGGGGACCGCGGCCAGCAGGAAGGGCAGGGCCGGCACCAGGTAGCGCCCCAGCACCCGGTCGCCTTCGTAGGCCGACAGCGCGACCAGGGTCCAGGGCGCCGCCGCCGCCAGCAGGTGGCGCGGCGCGAGCAGCGCAGGCGGCAGGAAGGGCGCCACCAGGGCCAGGGCCAGGGCTAGCGCCCCCCCCGCGAGCAGGTGCCCCCAGAAGGCGGCCGGCCGCAGCAGCGGGCTGAGCGCGATCGCCGCCAGCGAGCCGCCGAGGTGGGCGTAGCGGCCGAGGTGCCCGCCGCCGCCGAACACCGGCCCCTGAATCCCCTTGAGGTACAGCACCAGCCACAGCAGGCCCGCCGCCCCCACCGCCAGCGCGAACCGCCGCCGCTCCCGGTCGACGGCCGCGGTCGCGAACAGGAAGGCGGCCACCGGCAGGGCGACCTCCTCGCGGCTGGCGAAGGCGAGGGCGAAGGCGACGGCCGAGCCCCGCCAGGCGCGGGCGTCGAGGCGCTCGAGGGCGAGCAGCAGCAGCGCCGGAGCGTAGGTGAAGTAGGTGCCCAGCCGCACCGAGTTGGCGAGGAGCAGGGGGTGGGCCAGCGCGATCAGCGCCACGGCGAGGGCCATCCCGGCCCCGCCCAGCCGCCGCTCCGCCAGGAGGAACAGCGGGAAGATCCCCGCCATGGCGAGCAGAGCTCGCAACAGGACGACCGCCGGCAACGAGCGGGTGAGCGCGTAGACGGGTACCTCGATCAGGTCGAGCACCGCCGCGTGAGATCCCAGGTGGTTGCGTTCGTACGGGGGCTCGAAGCTCTCCAGGGAGTCGTACAGAGGGCGCCCTTGGAGGGCGTTCCACAGGTGCTGAACAGCCATGGCGTCGTCCGGGTTGCTGTAGCCGAGCCGCGCCATGCGCGCGCCGGCATCGGCCGCCAGCAGCGCCGACACCACCAGCCACACGACGCCGAGGGCCAGCAGCGCCTGACGGCGAACGCGCCGGAGACCCGGCGACGTCGCGGCAGCAGGCTCGCTCACGCCCTTCCCTTCATGAGCTCTCGCCGCACGCCCGCCCTCCAGGCCGAGAGACAGGAGGATAGGTGACTCGTCGGCGGTCGACCACGGACGGCCCGTCAGCGGCGGTAGGCGATCACCACGGGCCCGATCTGCTCCACCCGCGCGGCCCCGGCCGTGGCGTACCTCAGCGCGGCCAGGAACTGGTCCCGCGGCACGCGCGGCCAGTGACCCGGCAGGTTTCGCACGTCGACCACCACCACGTCGGCCTCCTCGACCCGCACCGGGAAGGCGTGGAGCCACCGCCGCTCCGCCAGCAAGACCTGGGTGGTGATCGTCGAGCTGACCACGGCCTCGGCCGGGACGCGTGACAGCGCTGCGCACAGCTCCGCGTGCTCGGGGACCAGGCCCTCCATGTGGCGGATCGCCCTCGGGGACAGCGGCCGCACCGGCGCGTACCGCCCCAGCGGACCTGCGTCGACCAGCCACACCAGCAGCGTCATGGCCCCGACGACGGCCAGGGCCGGGGCGGTAGCCTCCCAGCCGAGCAGCCGCCGGCTGCGCTCGCGCCACGCCCCTAGCCCCGCGGGCACCGCCGCGAGCAAGAACGGCAGCGCGGGCACGAGGTAGCGCCCGAGCATGCGGTCCCCCTCGTAAGCCGACAGCGCCACCATGCACCAGGGCGCGGCGGCGGCGGCCAGGTGCCGCGGCGCCAGCAGGGCGACCGGCGCGAAGGGCGCCACCAGGGCCACGGCGAGCCCGACGGCGCCAGGCGACAGGAGGTGCCCCCAAAAGGCGCCGGGGCGGAGCACCGGGCTGAGCGCGATCGACGGCAGGGAGCCGCCGAGGTGGGCGTACCGCCCCAGGTGGCCTCCTCCGCCGAACACGGGCCCCTGCAGCCCCTTGAGGTACAGGAGCAACCACAGGAGGGAGGCCCCCGCCACGGCCAGGGCGAAGCGACGGCGCGACGGATCGACCAGGGCCGTCGCGCCCAGGAAGACCGCCACCGGCAGCGCCACCTCCTCGCGGGTCGCCACCGCCAGGCCAAAGGCGAGGCCTGCCCCGCGCCAGGAGCGGGCCTCCAGGCGCTCCAGGGCCCACAGCACGCACACCGGGGTGTAGCCGAAGTAAGCGCCCAGGAGGACGGCGTTGTGGAGGAGCAGCGGGTTCGCCAGCGACAGGCCAGCCACGGCGAAGGCCAGGCGGTGATCGTTCAGCCGCCGCTCGGCGAGCAAGAACAGCGGGAACACCCCCGCCAGCCCCAGCAGCGCCTTCCACAGGAACAGCGCGCCGAGCGAGCCGGTGAGGGCGTACACCGGCAGGTCGACGATCGTCGACAGGTCGGCGTGGGAGGCCAGGAGCGACCCCTCGAAGGGCGGATACAGCCGCTCGAGCGAGTCCACCAGCGGGCGGCCGCGCAGGGTGTTCCACAGGCGCTGCACGGCCATGGCCCCGTCGGGGTTGCTGTACCACAACCGCTCGGTGAGCGCGCTGATCTCCGCGGCGCGGGCCGCCGACACCACCGCCCACAGGACGCCCAGGGCCAGCAAGGCCTTCCGCCGAGCGGCGCCGCGCTCCACCTCGGCCTGGCTGGGGTCGCCCCCTCTCACGCGTCCTCCCGGGGAGGCGGGTCCGCCCCGCTCACGGCCGCGCGCTCCCCGCGGGCGCGACGCGAGCCGCCGGGATCCGCTCCAGCACGCCGGCGCCGAACACGTCGTACAGCCTCAGCGGCTCGAGGTGGACGTAGCCGATGAAGCAGCCGCAGGTGGTGTTAGGGCAGGCCCGCGGCCGCAGCGCGGCCTCCCAGCCCGGCTCGTACAGGTTGCCCACCACCTCCTCCACGAAGTGGCACCGGCGCAGGGTCCCCGCCCCGTCCACCGACAGCACCGCCTCGCCGGTCCGGCAGGCGCGACCGGCGCTGGGGTGGCGGACGAGGTTGGTGCGGAACAAGGGGTCGATCGCCTCCAGGCGCTCCACCTCGGTGGCGGTGTAGTAGTCGGGCTCCCGCTTGTAGGCGTTGACCCACAGGTAGACCTCGGCCGGGAGCGCCGCGCGGAGGGCCTCGAGCTCGGCGAAGTGCTCGCGCAGCCCCACCACGCCCACGCTGTAACGCACCCCCAGGGCGTCGAGGGCGCGGCAGCGGGCGAGGAACCGCTCGCGCGACACCTGCGTCGGGGGGTAGGTCGCCCACAGGGCGAGCGCCTCGCGGTCGGCGGCCGCCGTCCAGTCGACCGGCGCCGACAGGTTGGTCTGGATCGCCACCCGCTCCACGTGGGGCAGCCGGGACAGGCGCGCCAGCGCCTCCTGATACCAGGGGCGGACCAGCGCCTCGCCCCAGGGCGTGAACAGCAGGCCCAGGGTCAGGTCGGGGCGCCCTTCGACCCACGCGGCGAACCGCTCCACCTCGGCGCGGTCGCGGGCCATCTCCTGGCGCGACTCGCGCCGCTTGGCGAAGGGGCAGTAGTCGCAGGCGTAGTTGCAGGAGACGAGCGACCCGCGGTACAGGAGCCGGAGGTTCACCGGGCCTCCCAGGCCGCCATGCGCTCGCGCACCCGCGGGGACGTGAGCCAGGGGCCGATCACGTCGCTGCGCTCCAGGCCGGCGGGCGTCAGCTCCAGGCGGTCCGCCGCGTAGCGAGCCAGACCCCGCGGCTCGAGCTCGGCCAGCTCGGGCAGATCGGCGAGCGGCTCGCAGCCGAACCGCTCCCGGTAGCCCTCGAACACCAGCCCGTCGGCGTGCAGGAGCGACTGGATCACCCACCGCCGGCGCTGCTCCTCCTCGTCGAGGCGAAAGCCCCAGTCCGCGCGGCCGAAGTCGGCGCGCCCGGCGTAGCCCTCCACGATCGCCTTCACCCCCGCGGCCGCCACCGCGTACTCGCTCGCGTAGTGCACCGCGCGCGTGTACGACCGCGCGCCGCTGCCGAGGCCCACCATGCCGTCGGCCTGACAGCAGTAGGCCGGCGCGGCCGCCTCACCGCTGTCGGGCAGGGCGAACAGCCGCATGGAGCGCTGCTGGTAGCCCGCCGCCAGCAGCAGCTCGCGGCCCTGCCGGTAGCACGCGAGCTGCAGCGCGTCGTCGGCGGTCGCCTCCCGCCGCGCGAGGCCGGTGAGCGGCCGCACGTAGAGCGGGTACAGGAACAGCTCCTCCGGCCGCCAGGTCAGGGCCAGCTCCAGAGAGGCGAGGAAGGTGGCCGCGGTCTGCCCCGGCAGACCGTAGATCAGGTCGAGGTTGAGGACGGGAGCGCCCGAGCTGCGCAGCACCTCGAGCGCCTGCTCCACCTCCGCGGTCCGCTGCGGGCGGCCCGAGGCGCGGGCCTCCGCCTCGACGAAGCTCTGCACGCCCAGGCTGAGGCGGGACACGCCCCGCTCCACCAGCAGGCTCACCCGCTCGGGCGTGGCGGTCTCGGGCGACAGCTCGATGGAGGCCGGCACCGCCCGCGGGTCGGCGCCCAGGGCGGTCGCCAGGTCGAGCAGCCGGGCCAGCTCGTCGGGCTCGAGGAAGGTGGGCGTCCCGCCGCCGATCGCCAGCCGGGCGAACTGCCGCGCCCCCAGGGCCGCGTCGACCGCCGCGGCTTGCCGCTCCAGCGCGTCCAGGTAAGCGCCCGTCAGGCCGGCCCGCGGGTTCGCCTGCGTGAACAGGTTGCAGAACCCGCACCGGTAGGCGCAGAAGGGCACGTGCAGGTACAGGAACAGGCCGCCCCGGTCCTCACCCGCCCACAGGTCGCGCAGGGGGAGACCCGGCTCGAGGCGGCGGTAGGCCGTCTTGTGGGGATAGGCGTACAGGTACCCCTGGTAGGGGCTCCCGGTGAGGCGCTCGTCGAGCTCGGTCGCGCCCGGGGCGCCCGTGGCCGTCACGCCGCCGCCTCCAGCAGCAGCTCGGCGTAGGGCACCGTGGTCACGGCGGGGTGGTTGACCCGGTGCCCCCACAGGCCGTCCTCGCCGTAGCAGGTGCCGTGGTCCGAGCACACGATCGCGAAGCAGGGGCCGCGGCGGCGCAGGGCGGCGAACAGCGGCGGAAGGGCCCCGTCCACGTATTCCAGGGCGGCGGCGTGGCTGGCGAGGTCGTCCGCCTCGGCGCCCGGCACGTAGTAACGGTTGGGCTGGTGGATCGCCGACACGTTCACGAACAGGAAGGTCCGCTGCTCCCGGGGGATCCGGGCCAGGATGCGCGCCGCTAGCGCCACCTGGTGCTCGGTCGAGCGGGGGTCGGTGACGCCCAGCCGCTCGGACCAGTGGGCCTCGTCGAACAGCCCCGGCAGCACCCGCCCGAGCGGCGTCGCCAGGTTGAAGAAGCCGACCCCGCCCACGCACACCGTGCGGTAGCCCCGGCCGGCGAGGCCCCGCACCAGGTCGGGGGCGTCGAACACGCAGGTGGTGGAGGCGGTGGTCTCGCTGCCGGGGAACCGGGCCGCGAAGGCGCGGGGGTGGGGGCCCGGCCCCGCAGGCGTGGGCAGGAAGCCGGCGAAGAAGGCCTGGTGGGCGGCGTAGGTGAAGTTGCCGGGGGTGTGGCGCTCCTCCCACCGCCCGCCGGGCAACACGGCGGCGAGGTTGGGCGTGCGCCCCCCCGCCAGCGCCTGCGCCGCGACGTCGTAGCGCAGGGCGTCGAGGACCAGCAGCAGGACGTCGTGGCTCCCCACGATCGCGTTCATGTCGAGCGGCGCGCTCACGTCAGCGCCGCCTCCAGCTCGGCCAGCCTGCCGATGATCCAGTCGGGAGCCGGCGCCTCCTCCGCCCAGGCGCGCCCGAGCGACAGCCAGCACACCCGCAGGCCGACCGCCCGCGCGCCGGCCACGTCGTGCACCGGGTGGTCGCCCACGAACACGGCCCGCGCCGGCGGGCACTCGGCGATCGCCAGCGCCCGGCGGAAGGGCGCCGAGTCGGGCTTGTCCGCCCCGACCTCGCCCGAGATCACGGGCGCGGGGAAGAAGCGCGCCAGGCCGGCGCGCTCCAGCTTTGCCCGCTGGAGCGCCCCGTCGCCGTTGCTGACCAGCCCCAGGCGGAACCGGGCGCCCAGCCGCTCGAGGAGCGCGACCACCGCCGGGTCGGGCTCCACGCACTCGGGCAGCCGCGCGCGGAAGTCCGCCCACAGGGCCTCGGCGGTGAGCCCCAGGGCAGGGAACCGCTCGGTGACCCACCGACAGGTCTCGAGCGGGTGCGCGTAGCCCAGCCCGTCCTGCGCCTGCCAGGCCGCGAGGTCGGCGGCGCGCCGCTCGGGCGGGAAGGCCCGCGGGAAGCGCGCGGCCAGGCCGAGGGCGTACCGGGCCGCCGAGGCCCCCCGGTCGAGGAGGGTGTTGTCGAGGTCGAACAGCAGGGCCTCGATCACGCCTACTCGCCCACCTCCACGTACCGATCGCCCTCCTCGTACGGCTCCTCGTCGTTCGGCTCGTGCGACACGTCGACATCGAGGGCCTCGAGGCGCGCCACCACCGCGTCGGACATGTAGTGGTGGTCGAGGTTGAGCCGCTGGAGCTTGGACAGCGCGGGCGCCGCCAGCAGCGCCTCGGCCCCGGCGTCGCCGAGCGTCCCCATGGAGAGGTCGAGCTCGTCGAGCTGCTCGAGGATCGGCGCGCCGGCGACCGCCCGGGCCACCGCGTCCTGGACCTCGCTGTTCATGAGGCCCAGGCGGCGCAGCTTGGGGAAGGCCTTGCCCGAGAGGATGGGCGCCAGGTCGTCCACGCTCCCCGACCAGCCGTAGTTCCCCTCGCCCAGCCACAGCTCGAGGTCTTCGAGGGCCGGCAGCTGCATGGCCGCGATCTGCCGCAGCGCGCTCCCCGGCAGGCCCCCGGTCTCGACCCGCAGCGACACCAGCCCCTCGTGCAGAATCGGCCCCGAGAAGGCCAGACCCTCCCCGCCGCGGGCGCCAAAGTGCTTCAGCCCGGGGAAAGCGCGCAGCAGGGGCCCGAGGTCGCTCTGCTGGATCCAGGAGATCTCGAACTCCTCGCCGCACATGTCGCCCACGAACAGCGCCTCCAGCCCCGGGAGCTTGGCGGCCGACTGCACCAGCTGGGTCACGACGCCGCTGGAGTTGGTGTCGTATTCCTCCCCCCACATGCCGATCACCAGCGCTTGCAGCGCCGCTGCCTTGGAGTCGCTGAGGAGTTGCTGCAGGAGCGTAGGCAGGTCCCCGGCCCCGTACTCCGCGCGCACCCGATAGGCGGTGCCGGCGGGGTCGGCGATCCCCTGGGCGGGGTCGTAATCGGCGACGGGACGGCCGGCGAAGGACTCCAGGTTGTCGACGGACATGGCGACCTCGGGTGGGAGTGGGCGGCGATGCTACCCGTCCAGGCGCGGAGTGGGGAGGCTGCTCAATCGGGACCCGCCGCCCGGTCGGAGGCTAGCCGCCGCCGCAGCCACACGTAGTCGTGAGGCTGACCGCGATTGAACGCAGCCTCCTCCTGGGCCGGGACCCGCTCGAAGCCAGCCGCGGCGTAGCAGCGGAGGGCGGGCGTGTTCTCGGGGCGGACGCGCAGGAAGGCGTGCGGCAGGGAATGCCTGCGGGCGCGCAGCAGGAGCACCAGCACGAGGTCCGCGTGCTGCGACTCGAACGGGACCAGGCAAAGAGCGGTCGGCGCCACGGCTGGAGTCTAGGGCACCCGGCCGCGCCGCGCGCGGCCTACACCACCACCTCGCAGCGGAGCGCGCTCCGCGCGCGCGCAGCGGCGGCGCCGCACCCGACCAGCAGCACCCGGCTCAGGCGCGGCAGGTCCGCCAGCGGCTCCAGGGCGCGCGCGGTCAAGCCGGAGCAGAAGGAGAGGTTGAGGAGCGTCAGCTCCCGGAGGTGCGCGAGGTGCGCCACGCCCGCGTCCGTGACGCGCGCGCAGCGGCGCAGGTCGAGGGCGGCCAGCCGCTCGAGGCCCGCGAGGGCGGCGAGGTCGGCGTCGGTCACCGCCGCGCAGCCGGCCAGGGAGAGGACCCACAGCTCGCGCAGCTCGCCCAGGGCGGCCAGGCCGCCCCCGCCGACCGACGTCCCGCCGAGGTCGAGCCAGGTCAGCGACCGCAGCGCGCCCAGGTGGCGGGCCGCCACGTCGTCGACCCCGCGGCACCCCCACAGGCCGAGGCGAGCCAGCCCCGTCAGCCCCGAGAGGCGCCCGAGGCCGACGCCGCTCACCCGGGGGCAGCCGGCGAGGTCGAGCCAGGGCAAGGAGCCGAGATCGCGCAGCGCCCCCAGGCCGGCGTCGCTCACGTCGGCCCCCAGGCTCAGCCCGACCCCCGCCTCGCGCGCCAGCGCCTCGGCCCACTCCGGCAGGCCGGCGTCGGTGGGGGCGTCCGGCTGCACGCCCAGGGCCCGGTGCGCCGGCACCTGCAGCGGCGACCCGCCCGTCCGCCCCAGCGCGGTGCGGCGGCCGTCCTCTCCCTCGATCAGCGCGGTCCCCGGCAGGGGCGCGGCGAACCGCCGCGCCGGCAGCACCAGGCGGTCGAGCATCCAGCCCGGCACCGCCACCCCCGCCCGGCGGCGGGCGGTGATCGCCGCCAGCACCAGGTCGCCATCGTTCGGCGTCGCGCGCACCAGGCGCTCGAGGGCGCGCCAGTCTCGATCGGCCACGAGGCTCCTCGCGACGAGGGGGGCCGCCGACGGAGCGCCAGCGGGTGGGCTATGATGCCCGCGACCCGGGAGGGGCGCCATGGGCCTGCAGGAGATGATCGAGGGCTTGCTCGGCGGCGGAATCGTGGCCCGGCGAGAGGGCGGGCGAAAGAGCGAGCTCTTCCCGCAATCCAGCCACCGGAAAGTCGCTGTTGGCGCGGTAAATCAGGATTTCGCGGGTGCGGCTGCCGCCGATGCCCCCCGAAAGAAGCAGCTGGTCGCCCGCGCGGACGGCCCGGAAGGCCGTCGGTGCAGGCGCTGGCGTGGCGGCCGGCTCCGGCTCGGCGGGCGCCACCGGCGTTCGCGGACGCGCGGCGATCACGGCTTCCGCTGGCGAGGCTTCGGATGGAGCCTCTCGCGGCGTGGTCGAACCCGTCACGACGACACGGTCC
>JAWLGW010000024.1:0-17453 GCA_041690735.1 Planctomycetota bacterium | reverse complement strand
GGGCGAGACCCAGGGCGATCCGACCGGCGGCGAGCAGCAGCACGCCGGCGAGGATCCACCAGCGCGCGCGCGGCAGCCGCCGCCGCCACGGGCGCCGCCAGCGCGCGCTCCGCGCGGCGGGCGAGGGGGCGCGAGGACGAGGGGCCTGCGGCGTCACGGCGGCGCTCCTGTCGGCGAGGGGGCGGCGGCCCGCTCCAGCGCGATCCGGCGCGCCGGCTCCGGGGCCAGGGGCGCGTAACCAGGCACGCCCTCCCCCCGCTCGACCAGCCACTGGTTGGAGCGCACACGCACCGCCGGCCGGTGGTGCGCCAGGCCCAGCCGGTTGATCTCCAGCAGGGAGCGCTGCCAGCTGGCGGCGTCGGAGGCCTGCCTCAGGCGCCGCTCCAGGAGCAGCGGGCTCAGGGCGAGGCCGCCCGCGTGCTCGACGAGCGCCGCCAGGGTCCAAGCCGGTGCGTCGTCGCGCTGCGCCGTCGCGACCACCTCGTGGAGCGTGGCGCGCAGCAGCGGCCACCGCGGCGGGCGACGCTGGGGACCGGCGGTGAGCGGCAGCACCCGGTCGCGCAGCCGAGTCACGGCGTCCTCGTCCAGCAGCATGGCCGCGTCCACCAGCAGCGGCAGGTCGACCGCCAGCCCGAGGCGGAGCAGCCCCCGGCGAGGCGCCTCCCGCAGCTCGGACCGGCGCGGCGCCGTGAAGCGCCCCATCACCTCGGTCGGCAGCTCCCCGGCCGCCTCGGCGCCCGGCGGTCGCCGGGGCAGCTCCCGCTGCACCTCGCGCTGCTGCTCGCGATAGTCCAGCAGGGTCTGGGCGTGGCGGGTGCGGGCGCCGGCGCGGCGGGGAGGTGGACGATCGAGCTCGAGCAGCAGCGCGACTCCTGCCATGTCAGGGACCAGCCCCGGATAAGGAATGAAGGCGACCCACCCGGCCCGCGGCCGCCGGACCGCGTCACCCACTGCTCGCGACTCCAGCACGATCAGCTCGTGCCGCTGAAGCGAGCGCTGCCGCGCCGGCTCGACCTCGACCCGGCGCACGTCCAGGGCGACCTCGAGGGACGGCTCGGGACCGCTCACCTCCACCAGCACCTCGATCGCATCAGGGGCCGCCCGCAGCGTCGCCGGCGCCGGATCGCTGGGGGCGGCGAGGCGGAACACGGTGGTGACATCGCTGACCAGCGCCGCCCGCAGGTCGGCCAGCGGCAGCGCGGGGGCCTGCAGGAGCTCGAGCGCGCGGGCGAGCACCGCGGCAGGCCGCGCCGTCCACTTGGCGCGGCTCCCTCGCGTCAGCCGCAGGGCCGGCAGCACCAGCGGCTCGCCGGTGTGGGTGATCACCAGCCGGGTGTAGGCCTCGAGCGGGTGGGCCGCCTCTCGAGGGAGCTCCGGGATCGCCACCGCCACCAGCCGCGCGGACAGCTGCACGTCGGGAGGCTCAGCCGGCAGCGGCGCCGGCCGCCGCCCGGCGTAGGCCGCGACCAGGGGACGGGCCGGGTGGTAGGTGACCTGCCCGCGCAGCCCCGGGACGGCCGAGGTCACCGCCGCCACCTGCGGAGGCTCCAGCCGCCCGACGAAGCGCCCAGCGGACGTGATCACCGCCGCGCCAGCGAGGACGCGCTGCGCCAGCCTCTCGGCCGGGGCGGGACCGAGAGGCTCGGCGCCGCAGCCCGCCGCGAGCAGCGTGGCGAGCGCGAGCAGCCCGGCGATCCGGCCGCGCGCGACGTCCTGCCGGGAGTCGTCCATGGCGCGGACGCTTCGCAAGCGTCGTGCCGGCGAGGCGGAGCCCGCGAACCACACTGCCTCGCTGCCCTACCTCCGGCGCCGGCAATTCTCGCGCGGGTCAACCGTGTCGCCCCGCCGGACGCCCGAGTCACACGGCGACTGCGAGTCGCACTCCGCGCTACCAAGGTTGATCGGCGGGCCCGAGTTCGTCGATATTGAGCGCTCTGGCGGGGGCGAGATGCTCAAGCTGCCCGGCTACCGGGTCGACGAGCTGATCTACGAAGGGCTGCGCACGCGCGTCTATCGCGGCTGGAGCGAGGGGCTGCAGGGCCCGGTGTGCGTCAAGCTCCACCGCTCGCCGGCGCCGAGCGAGCAGCAGCTGGCGACCTTCGAGCGGGCGTACGCCCTCGGGCGCGAGCTCACCTGTCCGGGCGTGATCGACCACCTGGCCCTGGAGCGGTATCACCGGCGGCTGGCGCTGGTGACCGAGGACTACGGAGCGATCGCCCTGTCCGAGGTCCTCCGACAGCCGCTGCCCCTGGAGCGGCGCCTGCGGATCGCGGCCGCGCTCGCCCGGGCGCTCGCCGACCTCCACGACGCCGGGGTCGTTCACCGGGACATCAAGCCTCACAACGTGGTGGTCCACCCCTGGGACGACCGGGTCAAGCTGATCGACCTCGGCATCTCGTCGCGGCTGGCCCGCGAGAACCCGGCCCCCGCCGCGGTGCGCCAGCTGGAGGGGACGCTGGCGTACATCTCCCCCGAGCAGACCGGCCGCATGAACCGCAGCGTCGACTCGCGAACCGACCTGTACTCCCTGGGCGTGACGCTGTTCGAGCTGATGACGGGCCGGCTCCCGTTCCTGGCCAGCGACCCCATGGAGCTCATCCACTGCCACCTCGCGCGCAGGCCGCCGGACCCGCGCGACGTGCGCCCCGACCTCCCCGCGGAGGTGGTCCAGGTGGTGCTGAAGCTGCTCGCCAAGGCCGCGGAGGAGCGGTACCAGAGCGCGCACGGACTGGCGCGTGACCTCGAGCTGTGCCTGGAGGCGGCGACCGTGCGACAGCCGCTCCTCGACTTCCGGCCTGGGCGCCACGACGTCCCGCTGCGGCTGCAGGTCCCGCAGCGCCTGTACGGCCGGGAGCGCGAGCAAGCGCTGCTGCTCGAGCGGTTCCGGGCCGCGGCGACCGGCTCGCTGGAGCTGGCGCTGGTCTCGGGCTACTCGGGGGTGGGGAAGTCGGCGCTGGTGCACGAGGTGCACCGGCCTATCCTCGAGCGACGGGGCGCCTTCTGCGCCGGCAAGTTCGATCAGTTCCGCCGGGACCTGCCCTACAGCGCGCTGGTCGACGCCCTGCGCGACCTCGTCCGGCAAGTGCTCGCAGAGCCCCGCCCCCGGGTCGACGCCGTCGCGGCGCGCCTCGCGGCCGGGCTCGGGGGCAACGCCGGGGTCATCGCCGAGGTGATCCCCGAGCTGGTCCACCTGGTGGGCCGGCCGGCTCCGCCGCCCGACCTCCCCCCGATCGAGGCGCAGAACCGCTTCAACCAGGCCTTCCAGGCCTTCCTGCGCGCCTTCGCCCTGCCCGAGCATCCGCTGGTGGTGTTCGTGGACGACCTCCAGTGGGCCGACCTCCCCTCGCTGCAGCTGCTCGAGGTGCTGGCCACCGACGCGGACGCCCGCGCGGTGTTGATCGTGGGCGCCTACCGGGAGAACGAGGTCGACGCGGATCACCCGCTGGTCGAGACCGCGCGTCGCGTCCAGGCGGCGGGGGGGCCGGTCACGCAGATCTCGCTGCAGCCGCTGGACGAGCCCGAGGTCGCGCAGCTCCTCGGCGACACCTTCGCCCGTCCGCCCGCTGAGGTCGGGGAGCTCGCCCGCCTGGTGTGCGCCAAGACCCGCGGCAACCCCTTCTTCCTCATCGAGTTCCTCCAGGAGCTCGATCAGCGCGGACTGGTGCGCTTCGACGCCGGCGCCGGCCGTTGGCGGTGGGAGATCGACCGGATCCGCGCGGCCGACATCACCGACAACGTGATCGACCTCATGGCCGCCAAGGTCCGGGAGCTGCCACCGCCCACCCTCCGCGCCCTCGAGGTGGCGGCTTGCATCGGCGCCACCTTCGACATCCGGGCGCTGGCTCGCGTGCTCGAGCGGGACCGAAGGGAGGCGGCCCAGCGCCTCGCCCCCGCCCTCGACGCCGGACTCCTGGTGCCGCTCGACGACTCCTACAAGTACGTCGAGGCGCTGGAGGGGGGCTTCAACCCGCGCTACCGCTTCCTCCACGACCGGGTGCAGCAGGCGACGCACGACCTCCTGTCCGCCGAGGCGCGGGCCCGGCTCCACCTCGAGATCGGTCGCCACCTGCTCGCCAGCGGCGCGGCGGACGACCTCGGCGACGAGCTGATCGAGGTCGTGAACCACCTCGACCTCGGCGCCGAGCTGATGCTCGACCCGGCCGAGCGGCTGTCGGTCGCGCGGCTCAACCTGGCGGCGGCCCGGCGGGCGAAGGCGTCCCTCGCGTTCGAGCCGGCGCGGCGCTACGCCAGGGCCGGCCTGGAGCTGCTCCCCCAGCGGGCCTGGCGCCTGCACTACCCGCTCGCCCTCGCCCTGCACACCGAGCTGGCCGAGGTCTCGTACCTGGCCGCGGACTTCGAGGGCATGGAGCGACTGGCGGTCGTCGTCCTGCGGCACGCCCGGCGTCCGCTCGACCGGGTCCCGATCACCATGATCCAGATCCGGGCCGGCGTGGCGCAGGCGGAGTACGGCCGCGCCGTGGACGTGGCGCTGGCGGCGCTGCGAGAGCTGGGCGTGTCCTTGCCGCGCGACCCGAGCCGGATCGCCGTGGCCCGGGCGTTCGCGCGCTTCAAGCTGAGCCTGCGAGGGCGCGACCCGCGCCGCCTCGCCGACCTGCCGGAGATGACCGACCCCCGCGTGCGGGCGGCCATGGGGATCCTCGTCTCCTGCGGCACGAGCGCCTACTACGCCGCGCAGAACCTCATGGCCCTGATCGCCTTCGAGATGCTGCGCCTGGCGCTGCGCTACGGGAACTGCGAGGAGGCGGCCTACGGGTACGGGCTGCTGGGCATGGTGGTCAGCGGCGCCCTCGGGGACATCGACACCGGGTACGCCTTCGGCAAGGTGGCCTCGGAGGTGATCGACCGTTACCCGCCGGCCGAGTTCCACGGCAAGACCAAGCTGTTCTTCGACGGCTTCATCCGCCACTGGAAGGACGGGCTGCAGGTGCCGGCCGAGGTGCTCCTCGAGGACCGACGGGTGGCCCTCGCCCAGGGCGACCTCGAGAACTCGGTGTACTGCGGCGTCGTCAGCCTGTACAGCGCCATCCTGGCCGGTCAGCCGCTCGACGCGATCACCGACCGCTACGAGCCGGTCGTCCGCCACATGCGCGGCTCGAAGCAGGAGCAGACGGTCCCCATCGTCGACACCTGGGCCCAGCTGGTGACCACCCTGGCCTCGGCCGATGGCCGCGGTCGGCTGGAGGGCGAGCGCGTCGAGGCGGAGTCGATGCTGGGCCGCCTGACCGCGCAGCAGAACTACAACGCGCTGTTCCACACCGCCTTCGCCGACGGACTGCTGGCCCTGCTGTTCGGCGAGCTCGACCGGGCGCTCCAGCGGTTCGCGCTGGCCGAGCGCCACCGGGATGCCGTCGTGGGCCAGGCGGTCCTGCCGGCCCTCGCCTGCGCGTTCGGGATGGCGCTCGCCCGGCGGGCGGCGACGGCGAGCGGGGCGGACGCGGCCGCGCTGCTGGCGCGCCAGGCGGTGCAGGACGTGCGACTGCGCCGCTACGCTCGCCACTGGCCGGGCGGCAACCGTCACCGGCTGGACCTGTGCGTCGCCGAGCGCGACTGGGCGCTGGGCCGCCGGAGCCGCGCCGAGGCCGGCTTCCGCCGCGCCCTCCGCCGGGCCCGTCAACACGGGTGCCTGTGGGAGGAGGCCCTCGCCGCCGAGCGCCTGGGCGAGCTGTATGGCTCAGGGGACGCGGAGGACCTGGCGGAGCACTACGCCGGGGTGGCCTACGCCCTCTATCGTCGCTGGGGAGCCCGCGCCAAGCTCCGCCAGCTCGAGTCGCGGTGGGGACACCTGGTCGCCGGGAGCGAGCCGCGGGTCTACGCGCCCCTCGCCGCGGACTCGGCGCTGACGCGAGAGACGTGGCACGAGGCGGACGGAGGCGAGGGGACGCTGGGCGGCCTCCTCGACCTGAGCGCGGTCCTCAAGGCCGGGCAGGCGATCACGGCCGAGGTCGAGCTGGAGCGGGTCCTGGCCAAGCTGATCGAGATCGCCCTGGAGAGCGCCGGGGCCGAGCGGGGAGTGTTCGTCTCCAACCGCGACGGGGCGCTGTGGGTCGAGGCGGCCGGCGCGGCCGGCGACCGGGGCGTGCAGGTGTCGCTCCAGGAGCCCCTCACCGACGACGGGCGCTGCTCGCCGGCCGTCGTGGAGTACGTGGCCCGCACCCAGCGCCCGGTGGTGCTGGACGACGCGCGCCAGGAGACCCGCTTCGTGGCCTGCGGCTACCTGACCCGGCGCGCGCCGCGCGCGGTCCTGTGCTGCCCCGTCGTCAAGCAGGGTCAGCTGGTGGGCGCGATCTACCTGGAGAACGGCGCCGCCGCGGGGGCCTTCTCGCCCGACCGCCTGCAGGTGCTGGAGATCCTCGCCTCCGAGGTGGCCACCGCCGTCGAGAACGCGCGCCTGTACGAGGAGCTGCGCGACAAGAACGAGGCGCTCGAGGCGGCCCTGGCCAAGGTGGAGCTGCTGGAGCAGGCCAAGCAGCACCTGAGCAAGTTCGTGCCCCGCCTGGTGCAGGAGCGGATCGAGGAGAACCCGGCCCAGCCAGGGCTGGACCGGAGCGAGCGCGAGGTGTCGGTGTTGTTCCTCGACATCGCCGGCTACACCCGCATGAGCGAGGCGGTGGAGCCGGCGCGCCTGAGCCTGCTGCTGGAGCGCTACTTCTCCAGCTTCCTGGACGACATCCACCGCAACCAGGGCGACATCAACGAGACGGCCGGTGACGGCCTCATGATCCTGTTCCAGGCGAGCGAGGGCGAGGACCACGCGATCCGGGCGGTGCGCACCGCCCGAGCCATTCGCGAGAAGTCCCACCAGGCCAACGCCGCGCTCCGGCGCGCCCAGGACGACGAGGTCGCGCCGATCGTCGTCAACATGGGCCTCAACTCGGGCGCCGCCCTGGTGGGCTCGGTGCGATATGAGGGCGTCCTCGGCACTCGCTGGACCTACACCGCCACCGGCCAGGTCACCAACGTCGCCGCCCGGGTCGCCGCGCAGGCGACCGAGGGGCAGATCCTCATGACCGAAGCCACCGCCCTGCGGGTCGGTGACCACCAGCCCCTGGAGCGGATCGGCCGGCGGCGGCTAAAGAACGTCAGCGGGGAGGTGCTGGTCTACCGCCTGCGTGAGGAGGAGGACGGCCGCCGAGGGGGCTGAGCGGGTCTGTCGACAGGAGGAATGACTTACGTGCCCATGCCCGAAGGCTTTGCGGGCACGGGCACGGGAGGCTGTCGCAAAATGCGAGGAGCGCCTCGCGAGGGGCCCTATTGAACACGGAGTATCAACAGGGAATATCAATGAGAACAGCGAACGGCTCGTCCTCCGAGACGCAACTGCATTTCCTGCAGCGGAGCCATTCCCTGTTGCCAGTCTCTGTTTACTGTTGATATTCCGTGTTCGATCTCTCCGAGCGACCGCGGCTCCCAAATTGCGACAGCCTCACGGGCACGGGCACGAAGGTCTGTCGTTCAGCTCAGCTGCACCCGATTCATTCCCTCATGATCCGGCACACCAGCTTCCAGACCAGGACACTACCGCGTCACCATCTTGGCGGCCGCCACCAGCACCAGGTGCAGGTGCCCCAGCCCCCACACGATCCCCAGGGTCACCAGCAGCAGGGCGGCCCGCCGCAGGAACGAGGGCTCGGCCGGCGCGAACGGCGCGTCGCGGTCCCACTCGCGCTCGAGCCGCGCGAAGAAGCGAGGGACCAGCAGGCACTGGAGGGCGGCGAACACGCACCACACCGAGGGGGCGTCGCCGTACACGTCGCGGCCCAGCAGGACCGTCTCGGCGAGGGCGCGCCATGACGAGTGAGCCCGCCCCAGCTCGGCGGCGAGGGCCGATCCGTAGATATAGACGACCGATAGGGCGAAGGAGGCGTTGAGCACCGCCCAGGACGAGCGGCGCAGCAGGCGGGCGTTGGCGGGCGCTGTGCTGCGGCGGGCCGCCTCGCGCAGCCGCAGGTTCCAGTACACGAAGAAGGACAGCCAGGCGACGCTCCAGGTGACGTGGCTCCAGCCGCGCACCCAGAAGTGACAGTTCTCGAAGCGCATGTCGGCGGCGAACAGGTGTCCGGCCAGCGCGGCGATGGCGAGCGCCACCGCCGCGGTCTCGACGCGCCGCGCCGAGCCCGTCAGCCGCTCCAGCGCGCGCACCAGGAACAGCATGCACGAGATCGAGCACAGCAGACCGAGCTTGTAGACCCGCTGGTCCTCCGTGACGATCGCCAGGAACTCCATCCCCTGATGCCCCGCGATGCAGGCGAGGCCGCGCAGCACGTCGGCCTGGTAGCCCCGCAGCGCGCCCTCGCCGGGGCCGACCCCGGCGGGGGAGAGCGGGCGACGCAGCTGACGCCACCAGGTGATGGCGCAGCACGCTCCGATGAACCCGCCGACGGCGAGCGAGACCTCCTTGCTGTAGCACACCTCAATACTGAATGCTGGCGGAGATCTCCTGCAGCGGGACGAACTCACCCGCTGGAATGCCTGCGGCCGCCGCCCGCAGGCCCGCCAGGAAGCGGTCGTTCGCGGCCGACAGCTGCCGCGCGATCGGCAGCCCATCGAACACGTAGCGCGTCTCGCACAGGCGGGTGACGGTGGTCGGCTCGAAGAACACCTCGTTGGCGAACCAGGTCCTCGCCATGTCGCCGACCGTGACCAGCGCGTCCCGGTCCAGGCCATCCCCGGGCAGCTGCGGTCCCGGCAGCTCGGGCCCCCGCGGCGCCGGGACCCTCAGCCGCAGGGGCGCCTTCGCCAGCGAGATCTGGTTCACCAGGCTCCAGTGGTCGGCCGCGTGTCCCACCGACACCGTCCAGATGTACCGGGCGATGAAGTCGGCCAGGTGGTCGCGGTCGGGCAGGCCCCGCCGACCCCGCGCGACCTCGCGCAGCAGGTCCGGCGTCCCCTCGGGGTAGGCCTGGATCCAGGGCGCCAGGTACTCCGCCCACCGCCGGACCTGCTCGGCGTCGTCGTCGGCCCGCTCCAGCCAGTCGGCCGCCTCCCGTCCGACCGCCCCCTGCTCCAGGGCGACCGCCGCCAGCGAGCGGCCCTCGCGGCGGGCGCGGGCGCGCAGCTTCGCGGCCTCGTCGGGCTCGAGGCTGCCCATGCGGAGCGCCAGCGCCTCCTGCCGGGCCGTCGCGTGCTCCAGCCGGAGGGCCGCGAAGGCGGCGCTCGGCAGCGGACGCTCGTGCAGCAGGTCCACCAGCCGGCGGCCGGCCTCATCCGCCCGGCGGCGCAAGGCGTCGCCCTCGTCGGGCGCCAACCATCCCTGCTCCAGCGCCAGGCGAGCCTCGGCCGCGTTCGGCCCCTCCACGGCGATCTCCAGCGCCGCCACCACCTCGCCCACGAAGGCGCGGATCTCCTCGTAGTAGCGCTCGAGGAACTCGCCGTAGTCGGAGTGGATCGGCCGCGGCGGCGAGGGGAAGGTCGCCCGCGGATAGGAGCTGTTCCCGGGGATCCCCGAGTAGCCGATCACGTTGAGGCCGACGAGCTGGTCCTTGGGGGCGACGAAGGGCGCGCGCAGGTCGTCGGTGTCGTCGTCGGGGCGCCCCTCGAGCAGGCGCTCCAGCGCCAGCATGCCCCGCGGCATGCCGAACCGGGCCCCGGCCAGCAGGGCCAGGTCACGCCGGCGCTCGCCCCGCGCGCGCAGGGCGTCGTACAGCCGGCCCCGATCGTCGAGGGTGTCGCCCAGGACGATGTCGTCGCGCTCGAGCACCCCCTTGTCGAGGGGGAGGGTGAAGCGGGTGTGGGGCAGGAGGAGCCGCAACAGCAGGTGGTCGCGGGTGAGGACGGTCTTGCTGACGGCGTTGACCGCGTCCATGGGGAAGTGAAGCTGCGGGTGAACGAGCAGGATCAGGTGATTGGAGGCGCCCTGCAACACGAAGTACTGGGCGAGGTCCCAGGCCGGGTCACGCGGGCGGAGGACGACCCAGCCGGCCCCTGCGTCCGACCACGAGGCGCCCTCGGCGGGCGCGTCGCCGGGACCCGGAGCGATCGCGATGGCGAGGGGCTCGAAGCGCCCGTTCGAGCGCCGCAGCAGCGTGACGGTGGGCGCCACGTGCATGCCGGCGAAGGGACGCACCTGCGCCATCGCCGTGAAGTCGACCTTGAACAGCTCCCCCTCCCCCGCCTCCACCTCTCCCAGGACCTCGGCGAAGGTCTCACGGTCCCAGGGGTCGAGGTGCGGGTTGAGGAACCTGCTGAACGCGCCGCGGGTGAGCAAGCTCACGAAGTCGGCGGGCGACACCCGCTCGAGCTTGCTGCGGGCCTTCAACCAGCAGCGCGCCCGCAGCACCGGATCGAGGTACACCTGCAGCGCGATCCGCAGGCCGACGTGCTCGTCGAAGTCGGCCTGCTCCTCGCGCGGGAGCGCGAGCACGGCCGGCGCCAGCTGCCAGCCGGCGTGGGGCGAGGGCTGCGGCCACGGCCCTCGGCGTTCGTAGAGGAACTGGTCGGCGGGGCGGGGCGGCATGGCGGACGGCTCCTGCTGGGGCTGAACCTACAGGAAGGTGAGCGTTCCCGCGGCGAGCGCGCTCAGGTGAGGGTCGTCGTGGAGCGGCCACAGGGCCACCGCTTCGCCGCGGCGGGGGAGCTGAAGCCCGACGGCCAGGCCGGTCTCCAGGTCGACCACTGCCGCGCCGGCGTCAGCCCCCACGCCCCAACAGTCGTGGCGGAAGCTGCCGGCGGAGGTGGGGCCCACGACCCGGCCCGCCTCCACGCGCTTGAGCGAGCGGCCGCCGTCCTCGTGCGGATGGCCCACGGCGAACACGGTACACCCCACCAGGTCGTCGGGCACCTGCGACGCCAGCCGGAGCGGCTGACGCTCGGGTGGGGGTCCCTCCAGGGGGAGCAGCGCGAGGTCCAGGCGCGGGTGGAGGCGGCCCCCGGGGAGCAACTGCACGCGCAGCGGCGCGCCCCCCAGGTCGCAGCCGAAGTCGACCCACGCCTCGCCCTCGGGCTCCCAGCTCCCCGCCTGGTTGCGGCCGGCCGCCAGCGCCACCCCGCGGGTGGTGAGGACGAGCGCTGCTCCCACCAGCATCCCGCTGCCCAGCGCCCGCGGCCCCACCCCCTGGCGCCGCTCCACGCGCCCCACGCTGCGGCTGCGCGCCTCGACCGCGGGCGCGAACAGCCCCAGCACGCCGCGGTCGGTGCGCGGAGGCACCAGCTCACCCAGGCACAGGGCGGGGGCGGGCCGCTCCAGCAACCCTGCCACGTCCTCGAGGGCGGCCACGTCCGCGGCGCCCGCGTCCTCGCCTCCGGCGACCAGCCGGGCCGCCGCCTGAGCGGCTCGCCGCAGCGAGCGGACGGTGTCCGGCGGCAGCGCCGACGCGTCCCGCAGCAGGCGGCCCAGCAGCGGGAGCAGGCGATGAGCGTACGCGGTCAGGTTGCTGTGCGTCCCAGCCATCACGCCCCGAGGCAGACCCTCCCCCCCCGGGAACTCAGACGTCGCGGAGCGGAGCGCGTTACCTCCCCCGTTCACGTCCCGTCAGGCAAGGAGTTAGGAGGCGTCCGGAAACGACTCCAGCATTCTCGTCGGTCCTCGCCGCGGCTGGCTTGGTGCATCGCGCTCGGACGGCTGGATCCGTTCCTGGACGCCCACTTAGGAGCTCGGGCGCTCTCCCTGCAGCTGGCGCAGCGTGGCGACCAGCAGCGGCAGCCCGCCGGAGCGGGGCACCACCGCGCCCGCCCCCTCAGGGACCGCCTCCGCCTGATCGGTGAAGAACACCACCCGTAAGTCGGGGTTGTACCGCTGAACGATCCGCGCCAGCTCGGCGCCGCTGATGGTCGGCATGTCGACGTCGGTGACCAGCACGTCGTCGGCGCCGGCGTGGACCAGCCGCCCCGCGACCTCGCTCCACAGGCTCGTCACCACCACCGGCCACTGCGGCTCCAGCCCCCGCCGCAGGTCAGCCAGGAAGGAGGCGTCCGAGTGGAGCACGAAGATCAAGGCGGCCTCTCGGCGGCGGCGCAGCCCGCGCCGCCGCCGTGACTAAGACGAGCCCGCAGCCCCGGCGTTACCTGTCAGCGAAGGAGTACAGCGCCCCCTTGACCTGGCAGGCGTTCCACCCGGGACGCAGCTCCCTAAGGCGCGCGGCCAGCGCGCTCACGTGCGGCGCCGCGTAGCTCGAGCCGGTGGCGATCCGGTAGCCGCCGTCGTTCCAGGCCACCCGCACCAGCTGGCCGCAGGCCTCGAACTCGACCAGGCTCCCGGCGCGGCGGCGGAGGGTCAGCCCCTCCTGGGGACCCTGCGTCGTCGCGAGCACCGAGGGGAAGTCGGCCGGGTAGCGAGGCACCTCCTGATCGTCCGCCGCGTCGCAGGAGGCGACGATCAACACGCCCCGCGCGAACGCCTGGTCCACCAAGGCCTTGAAGTCGGGCAGCATCGTGCTCTCTTCGGTGACGAAGCTGCAGTTGATCACGTCGTACCCCTGCTCGATGCCCCAGGCCAGGCCCAGCAGCGCGCTGCGGGTGCGCGTGCGCAGGCCGCCGCGAGAGACGTCGAACACCTGCAGGGAGTGGAGCTCGGCCCCGGGCGCGTAGCGGTGGACGACCGAGGCCACGGCGGTGCCGTGGCCGAACTGGTCGTGGTGCTGATCGTCGGGCAGCACCACCCCGCCCTCCTCGGCGATGCGCCACGTCTGGCGCCGCCGCAGCCTGGCGAACGCCTCGTGGTCGAACCTGACCCCCGAGTCGAGCAGCAGCACGCGGACGCCGGCGCCGCTGGCGGCGTCGATCTCGTCAGGGCTGGGCGCGGCGGACATCGTCTGCGGCGTGGCGAGCCTCCGCTGTGAGCCGACCGAGCTGGCGCGCGTGACCCTGGAGCGCCTCGAGCTGGGCGGGCGAGAAGGCTGTGCCCGAGCGGGGATTGATCGCCGACAGGACGCCGCACAGCCGTCCGTCCACGTGCACGGGCGCGGCGAGCATGGCCTGGGTGGCGGTCCCGGTGCGGGCGTCGATCGAGCGGTTGAAGGAGGCCTCGGGCCCGCTCGAGACCGCCAGCTGAAGCGAGGCCACCATGCCGATCAGGCTCTCGGCGACCGGCACCGCGGCGCCCTCCACGGCCTCGGGGGTCCGGCCGACGTTGAGGGCCCCCAGCAGCACGTCGCCCTCCGGCGAGACGACCCACAGCGTCGCCTCGGCCGCGCCGCAGGCCGCGCGGGCCCGCTCCAGCACGGCCTTGCCGCGCTGACGCAGCGGCTCGTGCAGGAAGGCCGCCCGCTCGATGCTCACGAAGTCCACGGACCCTCCTCGGAGCCGAGCTCTCCCGGAGGGTCCTCCGCCCCGTCGCCGCCCTCCGGGAAGGCCTGCTCGCCGGCGGCCACCACCCACCCCTCTCGCAGCGGCGGCAGTCGGTCGGCCCCGCCCGTGGTCCGCAGGTCCGCCGAGCGCGTCTCGACCTGAGGCGAGGACGGGTCGGGCACCACCCCCTGCGGGGCGGCGGCGCGACGCACCGTGTCCAGCGCATCGAGGAGCCCCTCCTCGGCCTCACGGGCGGTCCACTCCAGCAGCCGCTCGAGTCGCCGCACGTCTCGCTCCTCCTCGCCTCGGCGTCGGCGCGTCACGGCGACACCTCCTGGTCCAGGCCCACCCGGACCGCCATCGCGCGCAGGTTGCGCAGGGCGTCATGCACCCGCTTGCGCGCCGCGCTCCTCGCGATGCCCAGCCGCGCGCACAGGAGCTCGTAGTCGGGCGGCCACGCGCCGCTGGTCCACACCAGCCGCATCGTCTGCGCCTGCTGGCTGGGCAAGCGGTCGATCAGCCGCGGCAGCACGGCGCTCGCGCGCCGCAGCGCGTCGGCGCGCGCCGCCTGGTCCTCGGGCCCCTCCCCGGCATCCGCCAGCAGGAAGTGCCCGAGCTCGCCCCCCGAGTTGGATTGGCGCTGGCGGCCCCGGCGCCGGTCCAGCGCAGCGTTGAGCGCCACCCGTCGCAGCCAAGCCCTCGGCTTGGCGGGGAGGCGCCGCCGGCGCTCGGCGGGAGGCAGGTGCAGCAGGCCGAGGATGAAGCGCGTCGCCTGCAGCACGGCGGTCTGGGTCGCGTCCCGCGCCTCCTCCCAGTCCCCCAGCACCTCGAGGGCGGTCAGCTGCATCGGCGCATAGGCGGCGGTCACGGCCGCCTCCAGCCAGCGCCGCAGCGCCGCCTCGGTGAGGTCCTGTGAAGCCTGATCCATTGCCCCCGCAAAGACCGGGCGCGCTGCGCTCCCGTCCGGTCGGAGTCTAGCATTGATCGGCTCCTTCCCTGCGGCCGCGTGGCCGCTCGCGCCTCGTCATCCCAGACGGAGCTGGCGACCTCCCGTTACCTGTGGGTTTCCTGCGACCCTCTCAATCGACCGCCTGGGCCTCAGGAGAGCGGTCGTCCTGCCAGGTGAGGGGGGCCCGCGGGTCGTCGAAGGGGGACCGCGGCAGGCGCCAGTTGCCCTCCTTCGTGCGGTCCCGGGTGTCCCGCACCTCCACCCAGTTCGGCATCTCGGGCGTCGGGGGCTCGGGGATCAGGGCGTCCGGCGCCAGCTCGTCCCGGACCTCGGGCGGCAGGTCGGCGGCGGCGATCTGCTCGCGCAGGCGGAGCACCGCGGGGTTGCGCGCCCGGAACAGCGCCGTCCCCAGCGGATCGAGGAAGTAGAGCAGGTCCTCGGGCGGTCCGCCCGGCACGTACTCCCCCCCGATGGTCGTCCAGCCGCTGATCCAGTCGTGCGGCGGGAAGCCGCCTGTCCGCTCGGGGCGCACCCGCTCCCCCGCCTGCACGCGCTCCAGGTCCCGGATCGCCTCGCCCAGGCGGCCCAGCGCCGGCTCGGGATCCCTGGCCACGTGGAGGTCCGCCCGCAGCCTCTCGCGCGCATAGCGCACGGCGTTGATCGCCTCCTGGAGGCGCGCCTCGGGGTCCTCGTGGGGGGGGAGGCGCTCGGGGGCGAGATGGGGGAGTCTCACCTCGTCCTCCGCGCGCTCGCCCCGCGAGCCGGCCGCGTCACGGGTGATCGACGCCTGCAGCGGCTTCGCAGGCCGCGGCCCCTCCGGCTCCCGCGGTGCCTCGGCGACCGGAGCGGCCCCGCAACCAGCGAGCGTCAGCGCGACGACGAAGAGGGCGAACCGCACGGCTCCTCCCGGCTCCCGACGGAGTCCGGCGGTAGAGAGAGCAAGCAAGCGGCCGGGCGCTCCGCGACCCGGGCTGGAAAGGAACGATCCTGCCTGGTGGCCCTGCCCCTGCCCTGGCCTCACAGCACGCTGTCGCTCGAGCGACAGCTCCTTCGACCCCCACGGGCAAGGGCAAGGGCGAGGGCAGGGCGCGGGCTGGCAGCGCCAGGTCGTGCCCTTCCCGTCAAGGGAGCACCTCGGTGCGGGCGTCGGTCCACTCCCAGCCGCGGATCAGCGCCCAGGGTCGGTAGAGCCCGAGCGTCAGCAAGGTCAGCAGCCCGCCGCCGAGCACGTGGCCCAGATAGCCGCCGAAGCCGCCGTGGAACCGGGTGGGGCGCCGCCGGCCTTCCCGATCGGGGACGAGCAGCCGCGAGCGCTCCCAGCGCAGCCACAGGTAGCGGATGAAGATCAGCCCCAGCCCGGCGGTGGCGACGCCCAGCGGCAGCAACAGCGCGCTGAGCAGCAGCAGCCCCGCCACCTCGAAGCCGCCCCCCCGGAAGTCGAGGTGCTCTCCGTGGGAGGGGACGACGCAGCTGCGGTAGAAGCGCCGAATGCTGCGGGCCACCACCCACGGCGTCGCCATCCCGACGGTCGCGGCCATGAGGAGCACGTCGAGCAGCGCGCCGCCGGCTCCGCTCCGGGGCTCGTACCGGACCCGCTCCTTGAACACCCAGGTGTTTCGGATCCGGAACAGCTTCGAGGCCAGGTTCACCCGCACCGTCGCCGCGACCAGCAGCGCGAAGGCCAGCCAGGCGCCGGCCGGGTGGGCCCGCAGCAGGTGCGGCTCCGCCTGGCTCCAGACCTCCGCCAGCTGCGGCGCCGCCCGGAGCTCGGTCAGTCCGCGCCTCAACAGCTGGTGCGCGGGCGCGGCGGGCGCCAGCGCCTCGGGCAGCGGCTGGAGCGCCGTCGCCGCCAGCGCGATGAGCAGCCCGACCAGCGACAGCAGGCCCAGCAGCGCGCCGGCGAGCTGGAGCCGCAGCAGGCCGCCCGCCTCGGCGCGGAAGGCGAGGTCGTCGCGGGCGACGGTCGGGTCGACGGGGAGCGCCTCCTTGGGCGGGGCCGCCGCGGCGGGCGCCTCGGCTGCCGCTCGCACCTGCGCGGGGTCGAACGCCTGGGTGGGGAGCTGCGCAGAGGACCGAGCGCGCCCGGGGCGTGGCGCGCCGCCGCTGGGCCGCCGGCGGCGCCCGCTGGGCCGCCGGTGTCGGCGCGACTCGGTGTTGGCGGCCTGGGCGTCGTCATGGAACACCAGGCCCGCCACCCGCTCGGGGCCGCTCGGGCGCTGCTGCGCGGCCCGCTCCTCGTCCAGCCGCCGCCGCAGCTCGTCGCGGTCCAGCTCCTGGGTGTAGCCGTGCACTCGCGCCGCGTGGAGCAGGGGGTGCTCGCCGCCTTGACCCACCTGCACCAGCTCCTGGACGAACGGGAGGAAGGCCCCGCTCCCCCGGCGACCCTTGAGGTCCTCGCCGGCCGCCGCCTCCTTGCCGCGGATGCGGCACAGCTTCTCGAAGTCCCGCTTCATGTCGGCCGCGGTGCCGCGGCGCTCGGGGTCGCGGTCGAGGCGCTGGAGGAGGAAGCGGAACAGGCCCAGGTCGAAGGCACTCCGCTCACCGTCGAGGAACTTGGCCTGCTCGTACACCACCCGCTGGATCACGTCCTCGCTGATCGCGACCGCCTCCCCGCGCCCCTCGGCCGACTTGGCGCCGATCAGCGCCTCGAGGTCGGACGGATCGGGCGGCCGCTCCAGGTGGCTGAAAGGCGGGTGGCCCGTCACCATGGCGTAGATCACCAGGGCCGCCGCGTACACGTCGATCGAGGGGTGGAAGGTGTAGCCGAGCGACCCGTCCTCGCGCCGCCGCTCGACCACCGCCTCGGGCGGCGCGTACAGCGGGGTCACCTGCGGCGCCGGCCAGCCGACGTCCTCGCCCCGGCTGAGGCCCGCCAGGACGTCGCGCGGCCGGGCGGCCCCGAAGTCGATCAGCACCGCGCGGTAGTCGCGGCGCACCACCCGGCCGAACACCTCCGGCCCATGGAGGGGTCGCTCCTGGGCGCCCACGTCGATCAGCAGGTTGGCCAGCTTGACGTCGTGGTGGACCAGCCCGCGGCTCTCCAGGTAGGCCAGGGCGTTGAGCAGCTCGTAGCCCAGGTCGATGGCGGCGTCGAGGGTGAGCGAAGGGTAGTGCGCCCGGCTGTCGCGTCGCAGCTCCTCGGCGACGTGCGCCTTGCCCATGAGGAGGAGGGGGTTCGTGTAGGCGCGGCGGAAGGCCACCACCAAACCCGAGCGGGCCGCCCCCAGCCCCGCGCAGTGCACGATGTTGCGGTGGGTCAGCT
>JAWLGW010000023.1:0-17476 GCA_041690735.1 Planctomycetota bacterium | reverse complement strand
GACGACCTGCCTCCTGCGGATCTCCCTCCCGGCGACTTCCCGCCGGCAGATCTCCCGCCCGACGACTTGCCCCCGGCGGACCTGCCGCCGGACGACCTGCCGCCCCCGTCGGACACGCCCGACGACCTGCCGCCCGCTGAGGGCGCGGACGGCAGCAGGGACACCACCGCGCCTGCTGCCCAGCAGCCGGCGCTGCCCGCGATCTCGGACGCTGGCGCCGACCCGATCCAGGTCACCTCGTACTATCCCGACGAGGAGCGCGAGTTCGGGCCGATCATGGGCGACTTCCGCGGCCCGGTCGAGCTGTCGGTCTACGCCGGCTGGGCGCTCCACGACCACCGCATGCAGGTCCAGAAGGGCGGCTCGCTCCATGGCGGCCTCCGGCTCACGGCCAACCTCGGCGCCGAGGACCAGTGGGGCCTCGACTTCGACGCCACGATCACCCGGATCAACCTCGACGTAAGGCGGACCATCAACGGCGCCTTCGTGCGCGCCCACACCGAGGTCTCGATCTCGACCTTCCTGGGCGGCCTCACTTACCGCTTCACCAACCTGCGGACCGAGCTCCTCACGCCCTTCGTGCGGGTCGGGCTGGGGGGCGCCTTCTTCGACGACACCCACGCCACGGGCACCGTCGGCGGCACGCCGCAGGAGATCAGGTTCCAGTCCACCGGCGCGCTCGCGGCCTTCATCGGGTTCGGCTTCGACTACAAGCTGGCCAAGAACTGGTCGCTGCGGGTCGAGTCGGGCCTCGACATCTGGTACGCCCGCGACTGGCTCGACCGCGAGGAGGTGTTCGTCAACGCCAACCTGGCGCGCTTCGGGATCGTGTGGCACTTCGACTAGCCACCGACCGCACGACGACGATCACCAGCGGCGGCGCTTCGGCGCCGCCGCTTGCTTTCCGGAAGGTGCCTGACTCAGTCGGGTGCAGCTGACGTGAATCCACGCTCTTTCATGGCAGTAGCGGTTAGCAGTTAGCTGCTAGCTGTTAGCGGATCCACCGCGGAGGTGGATAACGGGCCGCGCCCGGAGGCTTTCCACCGCAAAGCTAATGGCTAACCGCTAACTGCTAACCGCTGCATGACGGATGAGCGTGTCATTCAGATCAGCTGCAGCTGACTCAGTCCCGCCCGCGCGCCCGGCGGGTCCGCTCCATGAGGTCGTGCTGCTCGCGGATGATCCGCTTCAGCTCTGCGACCAGGGCGGCCAGGTCTTCCAGCCGCCCGATCCGGGCGGCGATCGCGCGCAGCTCGCGGGCGACCTCGGCGGCGGCGGCGGCGGCGCCCACGGCCCGACCGGCGTCGGCCGCGGCGGCCTCGGCCCGGGCGAGGGCCTCGGCGCCCCGCGCCTCGGGCAGCTGGCGCAGGGGCTCGGCCACCTGGGTGCGCAGGCGCTCCCAGGCCGGCGGGTCGAGGAGTTGGTTGGTGATCAGCTCCTCCACCACCCCCTGCACCGTATCGCCGCTGCGCACCGCCGCGCGCCCCACGTCGCGCTGCACCGCCGCCGCGCGGCCGATCGCCTCGGTTGGCGCCTCGCTGCGCAGCGCGGCGGCCAACCGGTCCTCCTCGTCGGCCAGGCGCTCGAGCTGCTGGCGCACCTCTTGCAACCGGCGCAGCAGGTCGTTGAGCAGCTCCTCCTCCGGCACGATCCGCAGCTGCACCGAGGGCGAGCTGCCGACCTGCGGCGCGCCGGGGCGACCGTCCTGCGCCTCCGCCCACACCGTCACCGCCGCCCGCAGCGGGAGGTCGAGCGCCGACAGCTCCAGCACCCCCTGAGCGCGCCCCTGCGCGCCCGCGGCCAGCGCCTCCAGGGGGAGCGTCTCTTCGCGCGGCTGCGGGGCCGCGGCCGGATCCTCGCCGCCCTCGCCCGCGTCGTCGGAGGGCGCCTCGCCGCCCGCCGCCTGCAGGTGCAGAGCGCCGCCGCCCAGGCCGTAATCGTCGCTGGCGGCGACCTGGTAGCGCAGGCGCGCCCGCCGCGTGACGTTTGGCCCCACGCCCCGGAGCGCCAGCGACACCTGCGGCGCCCGGTCGGCCTGCGCCCGCAGGGTGAACCGCACCGGCGCGTCGAGGCCGAAGCCGTTGCCGTCCTGCACGCGCAGGCGCAGCCGCTCCGTCTCCTGCAGGGTCAGCTCGACCGCCAGCGCCCGCCCCCCGTCGGAGACGACGCCGGTGTGGACCACCGCCGGGTCCGCCGCCTCGACCTCCAGCCAGCCGCGCTGCAGCGGGGCGCTGATCCGCGCCAGCGCCCGCACTTGCGTGCCGACCGGCAGCGCGACGTCCGTCGACTCGAGCTCGAAGGAGCGCGCCTCGAGCCCCGTGTAGGCCGGCGGCTCGACCGCCAGCCGGAGGGACTCGACCCAGGGGCGGTGGACCACCTCCACTCGGTAGGGCCCCAGCGCCGCGTCGCCGCCGTGGATCGAGAGCTGGAACGGCTCGGTGATCCGGTCCAGCACGGTCCGGAAGCGCTGCGCGCCGGCCGAGGACCGCCCGCCCAGGACGTCGAAGGCCATGGAGCCCGCGCCGCCCGGCAGGTCGCTGTCGAGCACGACCCGCCGCGGGATCACGCCGGTGGCCTCGACCAGGAGCGCCAGGTCGCCGCCGTGGGGCACCGCGATCCGCCCGTCGGGGGCCTCGAGCAGCAGCTGCAGGTGGGTGTCCTGCGGCCAGCGCTCGCTCACCGACAGGAGCACGTTCCGCAGCAGCCAGGTCCGGGCGGTGTGCGGCCAGCTCCACCCGGCCGCCGCCGCCACCCCCAGGGCGAGCAGCGCCCAGCCCGCCGTCCGCGCGACCGGCCGCCCGGGGACCGCCCGGCCGAAGGAGAGCGCGGGCGCGGCGGCCAGGGCCTCGGCGTCGGCGATCACCTGCGCCGCCAGGGGCAGCGAGGTGTCGGCGCTGGGTCGCCAGGCCGCGTCGGCGAACTGGACGGCGCTCACCAGCCGCCACTCCAGCTGCGGGTGCACCCGCTCGACCATGCGCGCCAGCTCGTCGTCGGGGAGCGGCGTGGTGAGCGGTCGCACCAGCCACCGCCACACCAGCGCCAGCTCCAGCGTCACCGCGATCGCCAGCAGAGCGGCCCGGGTCTCCCAGGCCAGCCGCAGGGGGCGGTCGAGGGCGAACGACAGGGCGGCCAGGCCGAGGCTGGCCAGGACGAGGCGCGCCAGCCCGCGCAGCACCAGGGAGGCGCGCGCGCGCCGCCGCAGCCGCGTCAGCTGGCGACGAATCGCAGGACCGAGCTCGAGGGGGGACCCGCTCACACCATGCGACTCCGCTTACGGAGGAGCCACTCCAGCCCCAGCAGCGCGGCCACCAGGGCCAGGGTCCCCCACCGATCCCACAGGGGAATGGGGGTCCCCGCCACCACCACCTCCTCGCTGCGGGTGGGGATCCGCGCCGCCAGCGCGCTCAGGTCGCCGGGCGAAACCACGGCGCCGCCGGTCCCCTCGGCGACCGCCCGCAGGAGCGCCTCGTCGAGCTGTGGCTCGGTCAGCTCCCGGTCCGCGCGCCGCACCGTCAGCTCGAGGGTCTCGGGGCGGCTTCCCGGGTCGTCGTCCGGGAGGCGCAGGGCGACCTCGACCACGCCCAGGCCCGGCGGAACCAGCGTCGCGTCGTACCAGCCCGGGCGGCCGGCGGTGGGCTCGAACACCACGTCGCGCTCTTCGCCGCCCACCCGGGCCCTCCCGGTGAGGCGAGGGACCTCGAGGGGGCGGTAGGCGGTGTCGAACGCCTGGGCCCGCACGTGCACCGGCTCGCCCAGGGCGTACACCTGCCGGTCGGCCAGGAGCTCGACCCGCTTGCGCCCGCCGGCCAGCCGCCCCTGCACCAGGAACCGCAGCAGCCCCACCCAGTAGCGGTCGTAGGCCCGCGGCGCGACCGAGCGCCAGCGCCAGCTCTCGTCGCTCCCCGCGAACACCACCGGGCCGCCCTGGAAGAAGTGGGTCACGATCAGCGGGCGGCCCTCGCGGGCGCCCACCTCGGCCGCCACCTGGTGGCGCACCAGGACCACGCCGCCGTGCTTGACCCGCTGCACGGGGAAGCTGAAGAAGGGGCCCGGCAGGCGCGACCACGCCCGCGCGCAGGCGTCCGTGTCGCCCGCCAGCCGCGTCGCCGGGTGCAGCACGCCGTCGGGGGTCGCCCGCAGGGGCCACCGCTCGGTGGCGCCGCGCCCGCCGGCGTCGAGCGCGCCCGCGGGGACGATCGGCAGCAAGGCTCGCAGCGGGTCGAGGTCGGGGCGGGACAGGAAGCTGACGGCGTGTTTGGGGCCCGGCACGTACAGCAGCCCCCCCTGGTGGTCCTGCACGAACCGCTTGAGCGCCTCGGCCAGCCCGCCCTCGAACCCCTCGGGGTCGGGGTCGACCAGGACCACCGCGTCGAACTCCCGCAGCTCCTCGAAGGTGCGCGGCAGCGCCTGCAGCCGCTCGTTGCCGCCCTGGGGGTAGCGGTCGTGAGCGCTCTGCAGCCACACGGACAGGACCGCGCCCTTCTCGCGGGTGAGGCGGGTCTTGAGGAAGTGGTACTCGAAGCTGGGGCCGCCGGCGACCAGCAGCACCCGCGCCTGGTCCTCGGTCACCTTCACCGGGGCGACCCGGGCGTTGTCCTCGACCACCGGCTCGTCGCTGACCGGCGGGACCCGCAGCTCGAACACGTAGTCGCCGACCTCGTTCGCCTCGTAGCGGAAGGTGAGGCGCACCGGCTCGCCGTCGGCCTCGATCCGCACCCGCTGGCTCTCGACCTCGACCGGCGGCCCGGCGGGGGCGCCGGTCGAGTCCTGCCGAGTCACGGTCAGCACCGCGTCGACCGTTTCGCCCGCCAGGCCCTGCGCGCGGACGCTGCCCTCGATCACCAGCGGGTCGCCCAGCATGGCGCGGGGCTCGGCCTCCAGCTCCACCACCTCCACGTTCTTGGGCGGGACGGGGTCGCCGATCGCGAGGGCGAACAAGGGCACCTCCCGGGCCAGCAGCGGCGCCACCACCCCCTGGGCGCCCTCCCCCCGGGTGAGCCGGCCGTCGCTGATCGCCACCACCGCCGCCAGCCGCACCCCGCCCGCGTCGGACAGGGCGGCGCGCACCGCCCCGGCGAGGTCGGTGGCGGTGCCGCCCGGAGCGAGGTCGTCCCGGGCGAGGGCCGCTGGCGTCGAGCCGACCGCCGCGGCCTGATCGGCGAAGCCGTACACCAGCAGCTGGTTGTTCTCCGCCAGCCCCTCCAGGAGCTTGGCGCGGCTCACGATCCGCCAGGCCAGCTCGTGGCGGGTGAGCGCCGCGACGTCGTCCGCCGCCGCCAGCCCCGCGGCGGCCGCCAGCGCCTCACGGCGGTCGTCCTCGGCGTAGCGGTCGGCGAGCGACATGGAGAGCGAGGTGTCCCACAGCACCACGGTCCGGCCGGGGACCGTGCGGGTCATGTCGACCGCCAGGCGCGGCTCGAGCAGCACCACCGCCAGCGCCGCCAGGGCGAGCAGGCGCAGGGTGGCCAGGGACCCCTTGCGGAGCGCGCCGGCGCGGCCCTCGCGGCGATACAGCCACACGGTCAGCGCCGCGGCGAAGGTCGCCCCCAGCACCAGCGCCAGCCCGGCCTCGCCGCGGGGCAGGTGCCCCCACTCGAAGCGCACCTCGGCGCCCTCGGGGATCCGCTCGCCCAGCTCGAGGGTCCGGACCAGGAGCTCGGTGAGGGTCACAGCGCCCCTCCCGACTCGGCCCACACCGGCACAGAGGCGGTCGGGCGGCGGTGGTGGGCGGCGCGCCAGGCGAGGAGCTGCTCGAGCAGCAGGACCGCCAGCAGGGCGTACAGGCAGGTGCGCCACAGCTCGGTGCGCCCCCCCTCGGTCGCCGCCAGGACCGCCCCCTCGTCGTCGGGGGCCGCCACCTCGAGGTGCGCCGCGGCGAAGGCCTGCTCCAGCCGCGGGCGCGAGGCCGGCGCGAGGTCGCCCTCGGCGGCGTCGGCGTTGACGGCGACCTGCTCCACCAGCGGCCCCTCGCCCGTGACGGGGCGCAGCTCGAGGGCGTACACGCCCGCCTGGGCGGTGTCGTCGAACGAGGCCCAGGCGGTGGCGCCGTCGCCGCGGGGCTCGGCGTGCAGCTCGCGCGCCGGCGCCTCTCCCTCACCAGCCGGCGGGCGGAGCGCCACGGTGGGGAGGAAGCGCGTCGGATCGAGGGGCCACTCGATCGGCTCGCCGCAGCGCACGTTGCGGCCGGCGTCGGCCGGGGGCGCCAGCAGGCGGACCAGCTCCTGGGCCACCACCGGGAAGCTCGGGCTGCGGGGCCAGGTCGACCAGGCCAGGTCGGCGCTGGCGTTGAACAGCACCACCCGCCCCTTGCCCACCGCCCGCTCGACCACGAACGGCGTCCGCGCCGAGTCCGCCAGGCGCAGCACCACCTTGGCGTCGGCGTCGCGCTGCGCGTCGAGGGGGAGGGTCATCCAGGTGCGAGCCCGCACCCGCCGCAGGAAGGGGTTGTTCTCGCCGGCGAACACCCGGGTGAGGGGGTGGTCGCCTTCGGGCGGTCCGACCGTGACCTCGTCCTCCTCGCGGGTCGCTTCGCGCCGCTCGCCTAGCGGGCAGGGCAGCAGGCCGGCTCGGTACAGCGCGTCCTCCCAGGCCTGCGGCGTCACCCGGTCGCCCAGGAACACGGCCAGGCCGCCGCCGCGGGTCACGAACCGGCGCAGCGCGTCGAGCTGCTGGGGCGGCCAGCGGTCGAGGTTGCACGCCACCACCGAGCCGAACGCCGACAGCTCCTCCTCGGGCAGCCCCTCGGCCCGGACCACCGTCGGCTCCACGCCGGTGAGCACCTCGCCGGGGGGCGACAGCGCCAGCCGCAGCAGGTCGGTCTCGTTCTCCAGTGGGCCGCTGCCGGGCTCGCCGTCCACCAGCAGCACCTGCAGCCGCTCCTGCACGCGCAGCGCCAGGTGCCGGGCGTCGTCGAGCGGCAGCGCGTCCTCGCCCAGGCGCACGGTGAGCGCCCGGGCGCCGGGCTCGAGGAAGGTGGTGCGGTGGCGGACCCGGACCTCCTCGCCCGGCGCGACCGCCTCGATCGCCGGCAGGGGCACCCGCCCCTCGCTGGTCTCGAGGGCCAGCGGCACCCCGTGGACCGGCGCGGCGCCCCAGTTGGTGACCCGGACCTCGAGCTCGACCGGGACCCCGGCCAGCGCCAGCTTCTCCACGGTCGCGAAGGCGGTGACGCCGAGGTTGCGCTGCTCGCCGCCGCCCACCGGCACCAGCACCACCCGGGACGTGCTCGCCTGCTCGGCCGGGGCGCCCTCCTCCCCGCCGGTCCGCTCGGGCAGCACCTCGGCGATCCGCGCGGCGGCCCGCCCGTGCTCCCCCAGCCAGTCCCGCGCCAGCAGGTCGGTGATCACGTACACCACCCGCCGCTCGGGCCCCTCCTCGCGCTCCGCCAGGACGCGGCCGAGGGCGTCGGCCACGTCGAACCGGCCGGAGGTGGGCTCGAGGGTGTCGAGCCGGTCGAGGAACCGGCCGGCCCGCTCGTCGTCGAGGGCGGCCAGGGTGACGTCCGGCAGGTCGGCCCGCGAGGCCCGCACCACCGTCAGCAGGTCGCGGGGCCGCGTCTCGCGCAGGTCGGTGACCAGGCGGGCGAGCACCCGGCGGGCCTGCGCGAAGCGCGTCCCGCCGCCATCGCTGTAGCCCATGGAGCCCGAGTCGTCGAGCAGGATCACCCGCTCGACCGCCTCCTGGGCCCCGGGCAAGAAGGCGAACCCCGCCGCCCCCACCACCGGCCGCGCGACCACCAGCGCCAGCAGCGCCACCGCCAGGCAGCGGAGCAGCAGCACCAGCAAGTGCTCCAGGCGGACCCGCCGCTTGTTCTGGCGGTGCGCCTGCAGCAGGAAGTCCATGGCCGCCCACCGCACCACCTCGAACCGCCGCCGGTTGAACAGGTGGATCAGGATCGGCACGGCGATCAGCCCGAGGCCCCACAGCAAGCCGGCGTTGAGGAAGCCCACCGCTAGCGCCTCGCCCCGCCCCGGCGGCGCCGGCGCAAGGTCAGGTACCGCGCCAGCGACAGGGCCGGCGAGCGGCGGGTGTCGACCCTGAGGTAGTCGACCCGCGCCTCCTGGCAGCCGGTCTCCACCGTCTGCAGGAAGGCGCCCAGGGCGCTCAGATACGAGTCGCGCAGCCCGCGGGGGTCGATCAGGAGCTGCGGCCCCTGCTCGAGCCCCTCGAAGCGGGTGACGTCGTCGAAGGGGAAGTCGAGCTCGTCGGGGTCGAGCAGGTGGAGCACCACCACCTCGTGCCCCCGGTGGCGCAGGTGGCGCACGCCGTCGAGGAGGGCCCCGGCGTCGAACAGGCAGTCGGAGATCACGAACACCATGCCGCGCCGGACGAGCTCCTCGGCCAGCCGGTGGAGCACCGGCGGCCGCCCGCTCTCGGCGGTCGGCTCCACGGCGGCCATGGCCTCGGCCATGAGGCGCAGCTGCGCGGGGTGCGCGCTCATGGGGAGGCGCCGCAGCTCCTGCTCGGCGAACAGCGACAGCCCGACGGCGTCTTGCTGGCGCAGCAGCAGGTAGGCGATCCCCGCCGCGAGGGTGGCGCCGTACTCGTACTTGGAGAGCGCCGCCCGCTCGCCCCGGTAGACCATGGACTCGGAGGCGTCGAGGGCGCACAGGGCGTAGAGGTTGGTCTCCTCCTCGTACTGCTTGACGTAGTACCGGTCGGTGCGCCCGTAGACCTTCCAGTCCACGTGCTTGAGCTCGTCGCCCCAGGTGTACTCCCGGTGCTGGGCGAACTCGACCGAGAACCCCTGGTAGGGGCTCTTGTGCAGGCCCGAGATCGCGCCCTCGACAAGGGTCTGGGCGGCGATGTCCAGCCGCGCGATCCGCTCGCGGACCTCGTCGGAGAGGAGCTCGGAAGCCCGTCGCGCCACGCTCGCGCGCCTACCGCTCCGAGAAGGCGGCGGCGACGGCGGGGTCCTTGCTCAGCGCGCCCTCGCCGGGCGGAGTGTCCTCGAGCAGGCGATCGATCACCACGTCGGGCGTGACGCCCTCCGCCTCGGCGGAGAAGGTGGTCAGGATCCGGTGGCGCAGCACCGGCTTGGCGACGGCCCGCACGTCGTCCACCGACACGTGGTAGCGGCCCGCCAGGACGGCGCGCGCCTTGGCGCCCAGCACCAGGTACTGCGAGGCGCGGGGCCCGGCGCCCCAGGCGACCCACTTGCGCACGAACTCGGGGATCCCCTCCGGCTCGCGCACGCGCGTCTTGCGCACCAGGTCGAGGGCGTAGTCCACCAGGGCGGGGGCCACCGGCACCCGGCGCACGACCTGCTGCAGCTCGAGGACCTCGTCGCGCCCCAGCACCGAGCGCACCTCGGCCGGGTCGCCGGCGGTGGTCTCGGCCACGATCCGCCGCTCCTCGTCGCGCGAGGGGTAGCGGACCAGCACCTTGAACATGAACCGGTCCTGCTGGGCTTCGGGGAGGGGGTAGGTCCCCTCCTGCTCGATCGGGTTCTGGGTGGCCAGCACGAAGAAGGGCGCCTCGAGGGCGTGTCGCCGGCCGCCGGCGGTCACCTGCCGCTCCTGCATGGCCTCCAGCAGGGCCGCCTGCGTCTTGGGCGGCGTGCGGTTGATCTCGTCCGCCAGGACGAAGTGGGCGAACACCGGCCCGGGCAGGAACTTGAGCTCGCGGGCCCCGGTCGACTTGTTCTCCTGGATCACCTCGGTGCCGGTGATGTCGGAGGGCATGAGGTCGGGGGTGAACTGGATCCGGCTGAAGTCGAGCGACATGGCCCGGGCCAGGGTCGAGATCAGCAGCGTCTTGGCCAGCCCGGGCACGCCCTCCAGGATGCAGTGGCCGCGGGCGAAGACGGCGATGAGGAGCTCCTCGATCACCTCCTCCTGCCCGACGATCACCTTGGCCAGCTCCGCCCGGAGCCGGTCGTAGGACTCCTTGAGCCGGGCCACCGCCTCGCGGTCGCTGGACTGCGCCTGGGCGGGGGGCGGGGTGGGGGAGTCGGAACTGGCGTCGGCCATGGCACCTCCGGGCCCGCCTGCGCTCCTGGGGGAGGGGCGGGCCGCGATTGTATGCCACGGCCGAGAAGCGTGAGGGGAAGGGCACGGCGGCAGGCTGTCGCGAACGTGAGGAGCGCCTCGCGAGGGCCGTATCGAACACGGAATATCAACAGAGAACAACAATGGGAACAGCGAACGGCACCGCCTCCTGATCCCGGAACAGCTCGACCGCCGCCTCACGCCGCCCTGGGCGACCGCCTCGGCAGGTCAGTCGTACACGACCACCGTCGTGCCGTGCCGCCCGCAGCAGCAGTCGTCGTCGTGATCGTCGTCCTCGAGCAGCGCGTCCACGAAGTGCTCGCCGTAGCTCTTGTTCTCGTAGCGGGCGTGCTTGCCGTGGTCGTCGAGCTCGCGGAAGCCCGCGTCGATCAGGGCGGCGCAGCCGGTGGTGGCGGTGAGGGCGATCGCGAGGGCGGCGCGCAGCAGGCAGGCGGTCATGGGGGGCTCCCGAGGCGCCGGTGCTGCGCCTCCTCGCCCGGTAGGTGCGGCAGGGCGGCCGAGGTTGCGCACAAAGGTCAAGTCGCGACTGTTCAAGGGCTTACCGGGGCACCCTGGAAAACCTACTCGCCGGTAGATAACCTGCCTCCGTGTCGCGCCCCCGACTCGATCCCGAGGCCGTCCCCACGCCTACCCGGATCCTGGACGCCGCCGAGGCGGCGTTCGCCCGGGAGGGCTTCGCCAGCACACGCCTGGCGGACGTGTCCGGCGCCGCGGGGATCCGCCGGCCCTCGCTGCTGTACCACTTCCCCAGCAAGGAGCGCCTGTACGCGGCGGTCGTGGAGCGGGCCTTCGCCCGCCTGGGGGAGGCGCTGCAAGCCGGCATGAGCCACGGCGACACCTTCGAGGCGCGCTTCGAGGCCACGGTCCTGGCGTACCTGACCTTCCTCCGCGAGGACGCCCACTTCGCGCCCCTGCTCCTGCGCGAGATGCTCGACGGCCGCGGCCCCGGGCGTCGCCTGGTGCTGTCGGGGGTGGTGCCGCTCCTCGACGCCGTGGAGGCCTTCGTCTCCACCAGCGGCGCGCGCCTGCGCCCCGGGGTCCCCCTGCGGGCGGCCGTCCTGCAGACCGCCACCGGGGCGCTGGTGCGCGCCGCCGCCGGCCCCCTCGAGCTTCCCCTGTGGGGCCCCGGGAGCGACCCGGCGCCTCGTCTCGCCCGCCTGCTGCTGCTGGAGGACTCGTGATCTCGCCCCTGCCCCGCGTCGTTCGCAACGCCCTCGAGCACGCCCCCGCCCTGCGCGACGCCGGGCGCACCCGCAACCCCCGCGTGACCGCCTCCCTGGCGGGGCCGGTCGTGCGCGGCCTCCTGCTGCAGGAGGGCAAGCGGGACGCGTCCACCGAGATGCCCGCCGCCGGCTCGGTGCGCTTCGACTGGACCTACCGCGCCGGACAGGAGCAGGCCACCCGTGAGCTGGCGCGCCTGACCGCCGCCGCCCGCAAGGGGCAGTGGGACCCCGATCGGGACCTCGACTGGTCGACCGACGTCGACCCCTTCGACCCGGACGTGGTCCTGTTCGACGACCGGGAGCTCGCCCTGGGCGAGCTCCCCGCCTACCGGTCGCTGCCGCGCAAGACCCAGCAGGAGCACTGCCGGGCCCTGCTGTCGTGGATGCTGAGCCAGTTCCTGCACGGCGAGCAGGGCGCCCTGTTCGCCGCCTGCCAGCTGACCGAGGCGGTGAGCGACACGGACAGCAAGCTGTACGGCTCCACGCAGGTGGCCGACGAGGGGCGCCACGTGGAGGTGTTCGCCCGCTACCTGGAGGAGAAGCTCGAGAAGCGGTACCCGATCAACGACAACCTGTTCGTGGTGCTCGACGCGGTGGTCCGCGACGCCCGCTGGGACATGAAGTTCCTGGGCATGCAGATCCTGATCGAGGGCCTGGCCCTGGGCGCCTTCGGCACCATGCGCTCGGCCACCCAGGAGCCGCTGCTGCGGGAGCTGCTGCGGCTGGTGATCACCGACGAGGCCCGCCACGTGCACTTCGGGGTGGTGTCGCTGCAGCGGCACGTGCGCACGCTCTCCCCGCGGGAGCGGCGCGACCGCGAGGACTGGGCCTACGAGGTGTGCCTCATGGCCCGCAACAGGTTCCTGGCCCACGAGTTCTACGAGGAGTACTACGCGCCCTTCATGAGCCTGCGGGAGTGGGACCGCCAGATCCTGGGGTCGTCGTTCATGGCGCGCTTCCGCCACACGCTGTTCCGGCGAATCGTGCCCAACCTCAAGCGGATCGGCCTCCTCTCCGACCGCATGCGCCGCCACTACGCCTCGATCGGTCTGCTGGAGCACGAGCACGAGAAGGCGGCGCCTGAGTTGACGGCGGCGGAGCTGCTGGCGTAGGCACGGGCTCGGCCGCTGGGCCACAATGCGCTCGTGGCCGAGGGCAGCGAACAGTCGAGCGGGAGCGGCGCCGAGTGGAGCTTCGGCGGCGTGTCGGGCGACTCGGTCCCCGACCTGACCGCCAGCTGGCGCCGTCGGCGGCTGCCGCAGGCGGGGCAGCGGTTCGGCCCCTACGAAGTCGTGGCGCTGCTCGGGCGCGGCGGCATGGGGGCCGTGTTCCGGGCCCGCGACGCCGCGGCCAGCCGCGACGTCGCCCTCAAGGTGATCCTGGACGAGGTGGACGAGCAGCGGCGGGAGCGGTTCCGCCGCGAGGGCGAGGTCACCGCCCGGCTGACCCACCCGGGCGTGGTGCGGGTCCACACCGCGGGCGAGAGCGACGGCCTCCTCTACCTGTGCTACGAGCTGGTCGAGGGCGCCCGCCCGCTCACCGCCGCCTTCGCCGAGCGGGACCTGCCCGCGCGGGTGGGCCTGGTGCGCGACGCCGCGCTGGCCCTGGCCCACGCCCACGCCCAGGGGGTGGTGCACCGCGACGTCAAGCCCGACAACCTGCTGGTGGACGCCCTGGGCCGCGTGCGGGTGGCCGACTTCGGCCTGGCCGCCGCCCGCGACCTGTCGCGACTCACCCAGACCGGCGCCTTCGTGGGGACCCCCACCCACATGGCGCCCGAGCAGTTCCTCGCCACCCGCAGCGGCCCCCCCGGTCCGCCGGCGGACGTGTGGAGCCTGGGGGTGATCCTGTACCAGGCGCTCACCTGCGCCCTCCCCTTCGAGGGGGCGACGCTGCTCGAGCTGGGCGCGCAGATCGTCGAGGCGCAGCCGGTCGCTCCCCGCCGCCGCGCGCCCGGTGTCTCGCCCGCCCTGGAGGCGGTGTGCCTGGCGGCCCTCGCCAAGGAGCCCGAGCTGCGCTACCCCGACGCGGGCGCCTTCGCGGAGGACCTCGAGCGAGCCCTCGCGGGGGAGGCCCCCAGCGCCCCCTCGGCGTCGCGGGCGGGTCCGCTGACCCTGCGCCTCCGGCGCCGGCTGGGTCCGCTCCTGGCGCCGCTGGCCGTCACGGGCGCGCTGGCGCTCGGCCTGGCCGCGATCGCCGCCGCCTGGTCCTTCGCCGTGGACCCGGCCGCCGACCGGCGCCTGCGCCTGCGCGACCTCGAGCAGGCGACCCTGCAGGCGATCGCGACGCCCGGCGCGGTGGAGCGCGAGGCGGAGGAGCACGAGCGGCTGCGGCGCCAGCTGGCCGCCCTGCGCGCGGCCGCCCACGACGCGGCGGACGCCGCGGACGGGCGAGCCCTCGCCGCCGCCGAGCGGCGGCTGACCTACCTGGCAGGGCTCACGGCGCTGGCGGCAGGCGACGACGCCGCCGCGGCGAACGCCGAGCGGCTGCTGGCGAGCGACGAGGGCCACCCGCTCCCGTTGCACGCCGCCCTCGCCGCCGCCCGCGCCGCCGCCGCGATCGACGAGGCGGGAACGGCCGACCCGGTCGCCGCGGAGCAGCTCGCGGCCGCGCTCACCCGCGGGATCGACGCCGGCCTGCGCAGCGCCGAGCTGCGGGCCGCGCGCGCCCGGTGCGTGCTCAGCGTGGCCCGCGGCGGCGGCGGCGCGCCCGCCGTCGGCCTCACCGATCTGGCGGCGACCGAGCGGGCGCGCCCCCTGCGGCCCGCGGAGCGGCGGATCCGGGTGCGGCTCCACCTGCTGGCAGGGGAGCTGCCCGCGGCCCGGGCAGCCCTCGAGGCGCTGCCCGACGCGCCGCCCGAGCTGACGCTCGCGGCCGAGCTGGCTGAGGCGGAGCGGCTCCTCGACGATCGCCGCCCCCAGGCGGCCCTGCACGAGGTGCAGACCTTCCTCGAGCAGCACCCCGACCTGCCGGTCACCCACCCGCGGCGCCGCCTGGCGGCGCGCTGCCGGCGCGAAGTGGCCCAGCGCCTGCCCCGAGGCGCGACCGTCGATCCTCACCCCCTGGTGGCGCTCCTCGCCCTCTCGCGCTGCCTCGACCCCGAGGCCCTGCTGTCCGCCGAGCTCCTCGGCCCGCTGGTCGACGTGTGCCTCACCAGCCGCAACCGTGACTACGCCCTGGCCGCCGACGTCGCGGCGCTCGCGCCGGGCGACCTCGAGGTGCAGGCCGCCCTGGCGCAACAGCTGACGGGGCTGGAAGACGAGCAGCCGCTACGCCTGCTGTGGCCCACCCTGCAGCGCACCTTGCAGCTGGTGGCGGGCGACCCGCGGGAGCCCGGCTTTCGCGTCCTCGAGGTCCTGGTCCTCCAGCGGCAGGGGCGGCTCGACGAGGCGCTGGCCAAGGGAGAGGCGCTGCTGCCCACCCTCGCCGACCGCCACCGGCAAGCGGTGATCCTGCTCGCCTGCTCGGAGGTGCGCGAGCGGCGCGGCGAAGCACTCGCCGCCCTGGCCGCCCTGGACGCGGCCATGGAGCGCCTCCGCCTGATCGAGCCCAAGCTGCACCTCCGCCGCGCGAACCTGCTCGTGCGCCTGGGGCGCCACGAGGAGGCGCTGCCCCACGCCCTCCCCTATGCCCTGGAGGGCACCCCCGAGGCCTCCAAGTACGAGGCGGCCCACGCGCTGGTGTGGACCCTCTGCCGCCGCCTGGGCCGCACCGCCGAGGCGCTCCGCACCACCGCCGAGCTGCTGCGCCACCGCCCCCACCTCGGCGGATGGTGGGTGCGCCGGGCCTGGCTCCTCCTGCAGACGAACGACGCGTCCGCCGCCGCCGCCGCGCTGCGCGAGGGCGCCGCAGCCCTGGAGCGCGACCCGCTGCCGGCCGCCCGGGCCGAGGCCACCGCGGCGCAAGAGGCGGCGGACGCCCTAACAACCGGCGACGAGGCCGCCGCGCGAGCTGCGGTCGCGGACGGCCTCGAGCGGCTCGAGGTGCTCCGCGGCGAGGGCTTCACCCCCTGAGGAACGCGGTCCACGCGAGGACCGACGAACGGTGCTGTCGAGGCCGCGACGGCTGCGCGGCGGCCCGAGCTCGCGACCGCCGCGCGTGAACTGCGAGTCGTGACGATGTTTCGCTCGATCTCGGCCAGCGCGGCGCAGAATCGAGAACATGGCGCGGCCTGGGCCTTTGGCGTCGGTCCCCACGCGTAGGTTCGTGGGCCGTGGCCAAGAAGCCGAGGAACGTCCACGACCGCGCCTTCAAAGCGCTGTTCCACCCGCCCGAGGCGGCGCTGTCGCTGCTTCGGTCGACGCTGCCGGCCGAGCTCGTGGAGGCCATCGACCCGGGCTCGATCCAGCCTGGGCCTACGGACTTCTCCAACGACCTGCTCGAGGAGGACCACCGAGACCTGCTCTTCGAGGCCACGATCCGCGGGCGTCACGTCTTGTTCTACGTGATCGAGCATCAGCGCAAAGTCGAATGGTTCATGGCACTCCGCCTGCTCCGCTACGTGATCGGCGTGTGGGACTGGTGGTTGAGCAAGCATCCTGGAACCAAGACGCTCCCGGCCGTGATCCCCCTCGTGCTCCACCAGGGCGACAAGGCCTGGGACGCGCCGCGGTCCCTGGCGGCGCTCATGGACCTGCCGCCCGACGTCCTCGCCGCCGTGGGCCCGTACGTGCCAGCGCTCGCCATGGCCCTGCAGGACCTGGGACCCAGGTCTCCGGCTGAGTTGGCGGTGTTCCCAGGGCCGCCGATCGTGCGGGTCACCCTGACCTTCATGCGGGCCGTCGTGGACCCCCGGGGCGATCCCCTTGCCGCGCTGGAGTCCCTGCAGGAGACGCTCAGAGAGCTGCTGGCTCAGCCAGGCGGCAGAGCGAGGCTCGCGGTGGTCCTGCGCTATACTGTCCTTGCCCGCCCGGAGCTCGACGTGCAGTCCGTGGTGGAGGAGTTTCGGCGGGTTGCCGGGTCCGAGGCCGGTGAGGTCGTCATGAGCACCGCGCAGGAACTGATCAAAGAAGGCCGCGAGCAAGAGCGGCGTGAGTTCGTCGAGCTCCTGCTCACCGAGAAGTTTGGGGAGCTGACCCAGGAGGTCCGTGACCGCCTGGACAAGGCGAGTGCGGATGAGCTCCAGCACTGGGGCAAGCGTGTCCTCAGGGCCGAGCGCATCGAGGACGTCTTCGCCTCATAAGCTCTCCCGAGCCTGCCCACGCGCTTATCCGGTCTTCCGGCGCGCGTCCCCGCAGTGAGGCTACCTGACCGACCCAACACGTCTATCGGGACTCGGATGGCCCCGGCGTCTCCGCGACTCTCCGCCCAATCGCCAGCACTTCTGCTCGCTGCGCCCGTTGCACCTCTTCGAGGGAAGCACCGTCGATGCACAAGGGCCAACCAGTCTCTCGCAAGAAGCCGAGATCTCGCTCAAGCGACTCGGCGGTCGCGCACCCCATTTCAGTCCGAACGGCTTCCACCCAGCTTTCCAGATTCGCTGGGCGACAGAGCATGTAGCACTCGTCACGAACTGCGGGAAGAAAGGAGCCACGGATGTCGACGGCGACGTAGCTCAACTCCCGGAATCGAGAACCGGAGAAGTCGATGTCCTCAAGGGCGCACGAGTCAAAGAGGACCGTCTCGAACGAGCACGCGGGAAAGCTGACCGCGCAGAGCTCGCCGCGCCGAAGCCGGACGTCGCTCCAGTAGGTGCTCTCGAACGTGCTGCGTCGAATCGCACAGCTCGATAGAACCGCACTCGAGATCACGCCCCCAGTCCAGGAGGTGTCCTCGAACACGACTCGCTCGAGGTGCGAAAGCGCGGAGTCGCCGATTCGGCACTCAGCGAACTGACACGAGACAAAGTGCACGCGCCTCCACCGCGCGCCATCGAAGACGACGTTGCGGAACGCGCAGTTCGCGAACGACACGGTTCCGAACGTGCGCTCTATGCACACGCTCCGAAAGTCGCAGTTCGAGAACAAGGCATCCGCTACCTCGTTCACTGGCCAACGAGCTCCTGGCCGGGCAACGACCCCATCGATGGTGGGCGTGTCGGACTTGAGAAATGCGCCAAGGTCGCTGAGATCGGTGCTCATGGCGGGCCTATTGGGTGGCATGAGGTGACGGATCGACAGGCATCAGTGCCGGCACGATCTCGAACCTAAACGGAGGTGCACGATCATGGATGGCTGACCATGCATCACATCTCTGTCGGTGTCGGATGCTCCGCTAGGGAGATGAAAGCACACACACAGTCCC
>JAWLGW010000022.1:0-17487 GCA_041690735.1 Planctomycetota bacterium | reverse complement strand
CGCCCCGGTGCGTCCGCTACGGCGGGCTGAGGGCCGAACACAACCATCGCCTCGTCCCCGGCAGGCCGGACCGACCGCGTGGTCGCGTCCGGCCTGCTTCTGTACCGAGGAGCTCCGCCAATCCATCGCCGGCGCCAGGGAGCCATCGCTGCAGCGACAGCTACAGGTCGAGCTCGACGCCCTCGTGCTCCTTCAGCAGCCGGCGCAGGGTCGCGAACAGCTCCTCGCCCGTCTTGTCGGCCACCCACCGCTGCTGGTCGGGCGCCTCGCCGGCGTGGGCGAAGTGCCAGGCGGCGCGCTCGGCGGCCAGCCAGATCTGGAGCGCCCCCCGCTGGGTGTTGACGATCCAGGGGCTGCGCCCCGAGCCGAACTCGAGGCGGACGACCCCCATGGAGGGCACCGCCTCGACCTGGTCGGGGTCGAGCTCGTCGCAGGCGGCGACGATCCGCTCCAGGGTGGCGTTGGCGACGCGGTCGAACTGCTGCTCGTCGATCATGGTGCGTTTCTCCCCCACCCGAGGAGGCTCGTCAAGGCCTCCGGAACGGCGACGGGCCGGACTCTGCGAGTCCGGCCCGCCCCTCGCGCCCGGTCCGCGCTACTGGACGCCGTACCAGGTGGTCGGCACGTCGTCGGCCGGCACGCGGATCAGGTAGCCGTCCGGCGTGCGGGCGCCGTCGTCGTAGACCCAGTAGTTGGTCCAGCTATGGATGAAGGGGCCGCCGGCGTTCTCGGCCCAGTCGCGGGTGCCGTTCTTGCGGTTGGGCGGCGAGCTGAAGCTGCCGTCGTAGATCCACTGCGACCCGTCGCCCAGGGTGATGAGCGCGACGCCGTGGAAGTTCCAGGGGCCGCCGCCGGTGGCGGACTCGCTGGGCCACGAGTCGTTGCTGTAGAAGTACATCCGCACCGGCCGGCCGGTCCGCTTGCCCACCCCCTGACGGTGGAGGTAGAGGACCTCGCCCTCCATGCCCAGCGTGCCCGCGATCCCGCACACCAGCGACGCCTGCTGGTTGCACCGCCCGCCGGTGTAGCTCGGGTTGTCGAGGACCCACCACCCGTAGTTGTTGCGGTAGTTGTGGTACTTCTCGTACTCCTCCTTCGGCTCGAGGGGCGGGTAGTAGAGGCTGCTCACCCCGCGGACGCCGTCGCGCACCCGGCCCGACCAGCCGCGGCCGATGTCGTCGTAGTTCTTGGGCGGCTCGGCCCCCTGGGGGTAATCGGGCACCGGCACGTCCTGACCAGCCACGTGGTCCTTCCAGTGGACGTAGTGCCGCATTTGGTTGTCGATCTGGTACCCGACCGAGTCGGAGCCCTGGCCGATGTTCTGGCTGGCGCCGCGAGCCCACCGGCAGGCGTTCTCGAAGTGGACCTTGGTGTTGGGGGCCCGCTGGTCGCGGCTGATGTTCTTGATCGGCTGGTCGTAGGTGGTGTAGATCCGCAGCGGCGTCGTCTCCGCCAGGTCGACGCCGCCCACCGTCCAGGTGAGGTCGAGGGCGTGGATCGTCACGCCGCCCCCGAGGGGCGCCGCGGTGGTCACGGTGATCGTGGTCCCGTCCTCGAGGCCGGTGCCCACCCGCACCGTGCCCTCAATGGTGACGTCGCCGCTGGTGGCGCGCACCGCCACCTCGGCCGGGGCCGACAGGTCCTCCTCGGCGCCCAGGGTCACCTCGAGGCGCAGCAGGTTCTGCTGCAGGATCGCCGCCGGCTCGCGCCGGTCGCCGCGCACCGCGAAGTGGGGCGGGCGAGCGTCGCTGATCGCGATCGCGTCCTTGACCGTGATCGCGCGCACCTGCGGCGCCACCACGTCGAGGGTCACCGCGGCGGTCGCGTCGGCGCCGTCGGGGGTGAGCGTCACCGTGCCAGCGGCCGTGAACCGCAGCCCGTCCTCGGTCTGCTCCGCGGGGCCGTCGATCGTGACCTTCGCGTCCTCCGGCTGCATCCGGAGCGGCACGGTCTGCCCGGCGAGGAAGGTCCCCTCACGCGGCGACGCGATCCGGACGTCGCCGTCGTCGCTGCTCGAGTCGTCGCCGCCGGTCTCGTCGCCGCTGGTGTCGTCACCGGCGGAGGCGTCGTCCCCGCTGTCCGGCAGGGGCCGGTCCGCGCCGCGGGTGCCGCGCTCGTACAGGCGGATCTGGCTCCCGTCGGGGCCGGGGCCCGCGTAGACGCCGTACACCCGCTCCTCGCCGATCCGGTAGATCGCCCAGCCCACCTTCTCGGTCTGCTCGCTCGAGCCGAGGTTCGAGAGGGCGTCGGTCAGGCTGACCCGCTTGAAGAACTCCGCGCGCAGCCAGCCGCCAGACATGCGGGCGGTCCCGCTGTAGGAGACCCCGTCGGTCCCCTGGCGGGTAATGGCGAAGGTGCCGTCGGCCTCGCGCGACACCCACAGGGTGGCGCTCGCCTCGGAGCCGAACCAGCGGGAGAGGTCGTAGGTGCCGTCGAGCGGGGGGTCGGCGAGCACCGCCGGGGCGGTCAGCCCGACGAGCAGGCAGGCGGCGCCGAGGGCGGTGAAGACGCGGGTGCGTTGCATGGGGGGGCCTCCTGGAGGGCGCAGACCCAGGCGAACGCAACGTGGGTGCCGCAGCTAAGTGCATTGCTGTCAGCCGCCTGTCTCTTTCACGCGCCCCACCGAATGAGACGCTGAGACGAACCCGACGGCCCTGAGGCGCAGTAAGCTGGGCGGCTCAGGAGGCCTTCGTCATGCTCGAGGTGCAGGTGGAGCGGCTCCCTCACGCCGCCGGGCTCCCTCTCCCCAGCTACCAGACCGAGCAGGCGGCGGGCCTCGACCTGCACGCCGCCGTCGAGGCCCCGCTCGAGCTCGGCCCGGGAGTGCGAGCGCTGGTGCCGACCGGCCTCAAGGTCGGGCTGCCCCCGGGCTTCGAGGGGCAGGTCCGCCCGCGCAGCGGCCTCGCGCTGCGCCACGGCGTCACGGTCCTCAACGCCCCCGGCACCGTCGACGCCGACTACCGCGGCGAGGTGGGGGTGGTCCTGATCAACCACGGACAGCAGCCGTTCGTGATCCAGCGGGGCGAGCGGATCGCCCAGCTGGTGGTGGCGCCCGTCACCCGGGCCTGCCTGGTCGAGGTGGCGAGCCTCGACGAGACGGCGCGCGGCGGGGGAGGCTTCGGCCATACCGGTCGGTGACCGCTTCCTGTGGCGCCTCGACTGGCGCCCCCAGCTGCGAGCGCTGGTGCGGACCGAGGCCGCCGCGCTGGGCGTAGGCGACGAGGTGGCGCCGGGCCTGTTCGTGGGGCCGCGCCCCTTCCGGTCCGGCCGCGCCGCCTTCGGCGTCGGGGGCGGGCGCCTCCTGGCGGCCGGTCGGCCGGCCTCGCTGGTTGCGGCCTGCGAGGGGCGGCGGCGGGTCAAGGTCCCCGCCGGCCCCTGGAAACGCTCCGGCAGCCCGACCGAGCTCTTGAAGCAGATCCCAGCCGACCTCGTGCCGGCGCGGCGCAGGGAGGCGGAGCTCGAGCTGTATCCCACCGCGGGGGACTGGCTGCTGGTCGAGCCGGCGCCCTGGCCGCCCCACTTCGTCGCGCCCGACCTGCCGGTGCGGACCAGCACCAGCCTCCCGTCGCAGCTGGCCCGGGCGGTGGTGAACCTGGTCGCTCACCCGGGGGACCGCGTCCTCGACCCCGTGTGCGGCACGGGGGTGCTGCTGATCGAGGCGCTGCGGATCGGCTGCCAGGGCGTGGGGCGCGACAGGAACCCCAAGGCCCTGGCCGGGGCGCGCCGCAACCTCGAGGCGCTAGGGCTCACCGCCCGGCGCGAGCGACGGGACGCGCTGGAAGCCGACGACGAGCCGCTCGACGTGGTGGTGGGCGACCTCCCCTACGGGCGGCGCCTCGAGCCGACCGACCTGGGACCGCTGGCGCGCGCCGTGCGTCAGCGCGGGCGCCGCTGGGCGCTGGTGGCCCACGTCGACCTGAGCGAGGAGTTGGGTGAAGGCCTGCGGCAGGTGATCGAGGTGCCCAAGCCGACCTTCAGCCGATTCGTACACCTCGGCGGCGAGCCGCTAGCGGTTGCGTAGCCACTCCGCGGTCTGAGTCAGCCACCGGCGGGGGAACCCCGGCCGAAAGGCGTAGCGCTGCGCCAGCGAGACCAGGGCCGGGCGGGCCTCGGGGGCGGCCTCAGCGGCCAGCGCCAGCAGCAGCGTCGCCTTGACCGGCGGCGGCAGGTCGAGGGAGCGCACCGCCTCGGGGGTGGCGGGCGCCTCTCCCTTCAGGACGGCCGCCGCTGCCCGCTCGCCGCGGTCGCCGCGGCCCAGGTCCAGGGCGGCCCGGGCGCGCCAGGTGGCGGCCTCCCTCCCCTCCCCCACCCGCGCGTGGGTGAGGCTGACCAGCAACGCGAACGGACCGGCGCCGGGGCCGTCTGGCAGCAGGGCCGCCGCCTCGGCGGGCCGCTCCAGCTCGAGGAGCGTCTCGAAGCGCAGCCGCTGCCGCCGCCCCTCGTCCCGCACCGCCTCGGTCCGCTCCAGCAGGCCCGTGAGGTCGCCGGTCAGGTAGCGGAGCCGCAGCTCCGCCAGCAGCACCAGCTGGTGCCGGTCGTCGCCGCGCGACTCCACCCGCTGACGGAAGGCCTGCTGCGCCTCGCGGGCCGCCGCCGCGTCGCCGTCGGCGACCAGCGCCGCCAGGTGGCGCAGGTGCCCGGCGAAGTCGAGCCTCCCCTCCGCCGCCGCGGCGTCGAGCTGAGCGCGCAGGGGCTCCGTCTGCCCCAGCGCCAGCCGCAGCTCGTCCCGCACGCTCTCGGCGGCGGCGTCGCCCGGCCGGGCAGCGCAGGCGGCGAGGGCGTGCTCCAGCCCCCCCTCGAACCGCGCCTCGCGCAGCGCCACCACCGCCAGGGCGTAGTGCGCCTGACCGAAGGAGGGGTCGCGGGCGAGGGCGGTCTCGTACGCAGCGCGGGCGGCGTCGACCTCCGCCGCGATCCGCCCCCGGAGGTAGTGCAGGACCGCCTGCTCGTGCGCCGGGGCGTCGGCCGCCGCCTCCAGGCGAGCGGCGTACTCGGCGCGCAGCGCCTCCTCCTCGCCCAGCGCCCGGGTCAGGTCCTGGTAGGCCCGGTGCCAGGCCAGCCGCTCGTGCGCCGCGGGTCCCTCCAGGCCGGCGCTCAAGTACGCACGCACCCGCCGGGCCCGCTCGGTCCCCGAGGTGGCCTCGATCAGGCGCAGGTAGGCCTCGAGCAGGTCGTCGTCCTCGGGGGTCGCCCGCAGGTGCGTCTCGGCATAGCGCATGGCGCCCTCGGTGGCCCGCGCCTCGGGCCACAGCCGCGCCAGCACCACCGCCGGCGGACCGGTGAGCTGCGTCACCCGCCGCTTGTGCCCGGCGGCGTCCTCGTCGGGGAACGCCGCGAACTGGAGGTCGAGCCCCGTCACCGCCACGAAGCCCTGGCCGGCCAGCAGCTGGCCGGGCGAAGGCGGCGGGGCCTTGGGCCCGTAGATCGCCTCCTCCACCGCCAGCGCCGCGGCGCCGCCGGGCATGAGCACGAAGGCGGTGCGATCGAGCCACCGGGCGACGACGCCGTCGCCGCCGACCTCGAAGGGGACCTCCTCCAGGGGAGCGCCGTCCTCGAGCCGCGGCCGCGCCCGGTAGGCCCCCTCGGCGAGCTCCACCTCTACCCGGCCGCCGGGCGGCACGCTCACCTCGCGGTCGCCGGGCTCCAGGGCCACGACCACCTCCCGGTCGAAGCCGTTCACCACGTGCAAGGCGCGGCCGCTCGCCAGCAGGCGGTCGTTGACGACCGCGCCCACGAGCAGTCCCAGCGTGACGGCGACGAACAGAGGCCCGCGGCGGCGTTGCTCCATGGACGACGAGCTTACGGGACGCGCGCCAAGAGCGGGTCCCGCGGCTACAGGGCGTCCGCCCAGTACGCGTCCAGGTCGAACACCAGCCCCGGGACGGCGCGGGAGGCGGACCCCGAACCGTGCGCCCCGCACCGACAGGGGGGAGGGTCTCCCTTCAGGGCAGCGCAGGCCGGGCAGGAGCGCTCCCTGCGCGCTCGGCCCGCACCTTCCCTCCCGCCGCGAAAGCCCGTAGTGTGGCGCCCCTCATGAGCGCCACCTTCTTCCTCAAGCCCGCGCGCCTGCGCGCCAACCTGCGCCGCCACCCCTGGGTGTACGGCAACTCGATCGACCGGATCGAGGGGGAGTACGCCGACGGCGACGCGGTGGTGGTGCGCGGCAAGGACGGGCGGTTCCTGGCTCACGGGTTCGTGAACGACCGCTCGCGCCTGCGGCTGCGCCTGGTCAGCTTCGACCGCGAGGCGCCGCCCGAGGCGGACCTGCTGCGGGCGCGGGTGCGCGAGGCGGTGCGGCTGCGCCACGAGGTGCTGGGGCTGCGGGAGCGGACCGACGCCTACCGGGTCATCCACAGCGAGGGGGACGGGCTGCCGGGGCTGGTGGTCGATCGGTACGGCGAGGTGCTCGTCCTGTCGGTGACCTCGCTGGGGACCGAGCGGCGGCTGGAGGCGATCCTCGACGAGCTGGAGGCGCAGCTCTCGCCGCGGGCGATCGTGGAGCGAGGCGCCTCCCCTGCCCTGCGCGAGCGGGAGGGGCTGCCGCCCGAGCGCGGCGTGCTGCGCGGCAGCCTGCCCGGGGACGGCGAGCCGCTGATCGTCACGATCGACGGGGTGAAGCTGCGGGTGCCGTTGGAAGGCCAGAAGACCGGCCTGTTCCTGGATCAGCGCGAGAACGTGCAGCGGGTCGCCGCCTTCGCCCCCGGAAAGCGGGTGCTCGACCTGTGCAGCTACGTGGGTCCCTTCAGCCTGGCCGCCGCCCGGGCGGGGGCCACGTCCTGCCTGCTGGTCGACGGCAGCGAGGAGGCCCTGGCGGAGGCGCAGGCGAACGCCGCCCTGAACGGCGTGCGCGAGCAGGTCGAGACCCGACGAGGCGGGCTGTTCGCCGTGGCGCGGGAGCTGATCGAGGCCGAGCAGACGTTCGATGTGGTGGTCCTCGACCCGCCCAAGTTCGCCAAGAAGGGCAAGGACCTGCAGCGGGCCCGCGGCGGCTATCGGGAGGCGAACCAGCTCGCCCTGCGCCTGGTAGCCCCGGGAGGGCTGCTGCTCACCTGCTCCTGCTCGCACCACCTCGGGGTCGAGGCCCTGGAGGAGGTGGTGCGCGAGGCGGCCACCCGGGCCAAGATCCGGGCCAAGGTCCTCGAGCAGCGCGGCCCCGGCGCCGACCACCCGATCGACGTCCACTGCCCCGAGGGGCGCTACCTCAAGGCCTTGCTGGTGCAGCGGGGAGAGGGCTGATGACCCGACCGCTCGTCACGGTCCTCGCTCTGGCCGCCCTCTTCGGGCCGGGCTGCGCCGCGGCGCCGGTGCCGGCGCCCGCCGGCGAGGTCGACCGTCGCGCCCTCTACCAGCGCATCGCCAACGCCCTGCCTCGAGCAGAGTTCGGCTGGGGCGACCCGCCCGGTGTGATCGACATGGCCGCCAGCACTCGCGCCGAAGGCCGCGAGCCGCCGCCCGCGGCCGAGGTGTGCAACGAGCGCGGCTTCCGGGTCACCCCCCACGTCTACCGCCCCCGCTCGGTGTGGGTCCCCTACCAGGCGATCGAGACCGTCACCGCCGAGTGGCGGGTCATGCCCAACGCCCTGCTGGTGCCCCTGGTGATCGCGCCGCTGCAGGCGCGCCGCCTGACGGTGGTGATCGACGCCTCCAGGATCCCCGGGCTCCTGGAGGGCCTGCAGGCGGACGCCAAGCGCCTGGAGGGGATCAGCCGCGAGATCGGCCTGGGGGGTCCCTGGGCCTTCGCGCAGCAGGTCAAGAACGAGCTCGCCGCGGTGGAGGCCGAGCACGGCGCCGGGCGCCTGGCGATCCACTTCGACTACATGGTCCCCATTCCCGCGGCGATCCCCTGGCGCGGCGAGGACTGGCGCACCGGACAGGCCTTCGCCTGGGCGGCGGCGCACCCCGACGCGCCGGAGCTGGAGTCCGAGGATGACGGCGGGGAAGCCGAGCGGGACTGACGCTGCCGTGACGCGGCGGGCAAACGACCCCGCGAAGGCCGCGTAACGGGAGCTGTGTCGGAGCCAAGGCTGCGGTGAATCGCTTCGCCTCGGGAATGGAGATCGCATGCCCCGTCCCCTGTTGCTCGCCTTGCTGCTCGTCCTCACCCTGCTGCCGGGCGTCGCCTCCGCTCAGCCCCTGCGGCGGCGGCCGCCGCTGGCGCCGGCCGAGCAGGAGCGGGCCCAGCGGGTGCTCGACCTGCTCGGTCCGGAGCACGTGCTGCGCGAGGCCTGGCGGGCGACCCGCCGCCACGTGTTCGACCGCCGCCTCGCCGAGTGGGACAGCCTGCTGGAGCGCTACCTGCCGCAGGTGGCGCCGGCGCGGACGCCCGAGGAGGTGTACGCGGTCGTCAACCGCATGCTCGGCGAGCTGGAGGTGTCGCACCTGGCGCTCATGGCGGGCGGGGTGTGGGAGCGGGAGCTGGCGCAGGAGTTCACCGGGCGGGCGACGGCCCGAGCCGGCTTCGAGCTGGTCGCCCTCGAGGGGCGCCTGTTCGTGGACGGGCTCGCCGAAGGAGGCCCCGGCGACCGGGCCGGCCTGCTGGAGGGCGACGAGGTGGTCACGATCGAGGGGGCGCCGGCGGCGGAGAGCCCGCGCCTGCAGGGGGCGGGCCACGACCCCGGCCTGCCCGGGCCGCCCGGCTACTCGCTGTGGGTCCGCGACGGGGAGCGGATCGCCCTCTCGGTGCGCCGGCGGGCCGGCGAGGCGCCGCGGCACGTGGAGCTGGCGCCCTTCCCCATGACCCTGGTGCAGGCCAGCCGCAACTCCGCGCGGGTGCTCGCCGTCGAAGTGGGCGGCCGGACCACGACCGTCGGCGTCCTACACCTGTGGCACGTGATCAACGGCGACATCGCACGGGTGGCGCGGGAGGCCCTCCGCGGTCCCTTGCGGCAGGCCGAGGCCCTGGTCCTCGACGTGCGCGGCCGCGGCGGCTCGGCGGGCGTGGTGGCGGCGATCCTCGACATGTTCGACGGACGGCGCCCCCTGTGGAGCAAGCCCGTGGTGTGCCTCACCGACGGGGGCACCCGCAGCGCCAAGGAGATCCTGGCCTGGCACTGGAAGCGGCGCAACCTGGGCCCCGTGGTAGGCGAGACGACGCAGGGGGCCTGCCTCGGGTGCGGGTTCTTCGAGCTCTCCGACGGCTCCGTCCTGGCGCTGCCCCTGCAGGACGTGCGGCGGCTGACCCGCGGCACGGTGCTGGAGGGCGTGGGCGTGGAGCCGACCCACCCCGTCGCCGACGCGCCGCTGCCGTATCGCGCCGGGGCGGACCCGATCCTGCAGGCGGGGCTGCGGGCGGCGGCGAGCCGGGTCCGGCGGGCGGTCGCGGTTCCCTTCTGATTCCCTCGCGGACGCACCGAATGGGAGGCGCCTGAAACGCAACCGTACGGTGACGCCGACGGTTAGCGACCCCAGCGCGGCGGTCCGGCGCGTGCATAGCAGGGGTCATGCGTCGCACGGCCCCCCTCCCCTCCCTGCTCGCCCTCCTCGCCGTCGCCAGCCCCGTGGCGGCGCAGCAGGGGCCGCTCCCTCCCAAGGTGGCGGGCCTGTGGACCGGGCAGCCGCCCGTCCGCCTCCATCTGGCCAAGGCGCCGCAGGGCACGAGCTACGGGGGGATCGTCCGCAAGGGCGGCAAGCTGCACCACCTGACCCTGGAGCGGGCGGGAGGCGCCTGGCGGCTCGTGGTCCGCGAAGAGCTCGACCGCAGCGCCCGCGGCGCAGCCGGCGCTCTCGCGGGGCTCCCCCCCCGCGCCACCTGGGCCTGGGACGCGCCCCGCGCGGTCGCGCTGACCGACACGGGCGCCACCCTGGCGGGGGGCCCGTTCCGGCTCCAGGACCCGCTGGCCCCCAACGCGCCCGCCCCCGAGGCCAAGGCGGTCGAGGCCGAGACGCTGGTGATCGGTCACCGCGGCGCGCCCACCGTCCACTGCGAGAACACCCTGCCCGCCCTGCAGGCGGCCCTGGCGCAGGGGGCCACCGGACTCGAGATCGACCTGTGCCTCACCCGCGACGGCGAGGTCGTCCTGTGGCACGACGCCGCCCCCAACGAGCTGGTAGCGCTGGTCCGCAACCACGGCTTCGAGGGGGAGATGGCCTACATGCCCAACTTCCCCGCCCTGGGCAGCCCGTTCCGCAAGCCAGTCCACGAGCTGGACCTCGCCGACCTGCGGGCGCACTTCGGCTACAGCGAGCGGCGCTTCACGCTCGAGGCCCTCGACCCCGACCCGGGGATCACGATCCCCACCCTGGCCGAGGTGGCGCCGTTCTTGGCTCAGGCCCAGGAGCTGCGCCGCCTGATCCTCGACGTCAAGCTCCCCGCTGACGCGCCCGAGCTGCAGGCGCCCTTCACCCACGCCGTGCTGGAGGTCCTCGACCGGCACGGCCTCACCGAGCGGTCGCTGTTCCTGCACGCCGACGCGGAGGTGCTGGCTGGGATCAAGGCCGCCGCCCGGGGGCGGGTCGGGGCCAGCCACGACGTGGAGATCAAGCGCCTGTTCCCGGGCGGCGACGCCGAGGACTACAGCGCCGTCGCGGCCGCGGAGGCCATGGGCAACCGGTTCGCGTCGGTCGGGCGGCCGCGCCTCATGCTGTGGGGCGGGTGGGACTTCTACCTGGAGGTCCTGCGCCACGACCTGCGGCGGATCGAGGCCGAGCGGCCCGACCTCGAGCTGATCGTGTGGACGCTCAACGACCCGGCCGAGCTGCGCGAGGTGCTCGAGCTGGGTGTGGACGGGGTGCTGACCGACCACCCCGGACGGCTGGCGCGGATGATCGCGGCCCGGCGGCCGGCGACGGCGGCTCGCGGGGGGGTCGTCGATGGGGCGCTGGGCGAGCCGGAGGCGCGCTAGCTGGCGTAGCTGTCGACGGCGCTGGCCGGGTCGCCGTGGACCTGGATCACCTGGTCGAAGCCCAGCAGCGAGATCACGTTCTTGATCTTGGGGGTCAGCGCGGCCAGGCGGATGTCGCCCTCGCGGTCGCGGAACTGGCGGGTCATCTTCTTGAGGACCCCCAGGCCCGCGCTGCTGACGTAGTCCAGCGAGGAGCAGTCGAGGACCACCCGGGGCGCCCCCGCCCCCGTCGCCACGGCGTCCAGCTCCCGCTGCAGGACCGGGAAGGTGTGCGCGTCGAGCTGCCCCTTGAGCTGGAGAATGGAGATCTCCTCCCCGCTCACCTGCTGCGATCGGCGCGCGATCTCGAACTCGCTCATGGCCCGCGCGTTGCCTCCCTGCGCTCGGGATCCTACCATCCCCCCCGGCTCCGCCGCGCGCGCCGGCGGAGGCCAGCGCCGCGGGGTCGACCCCCGAGAAGCCGCCCTCATGCGACGACCCCTGCCCCCGCCGCTCCTCCTGTGTGCCCTGGCCGCGATCGGCTGCGCGGCCTCGCCCGGCGGCGACGGTCGGAGCGACGCTCAACGGCGGTCGCTGTGGGACGCGCTCACCGGCGAGGAGGAGTCGAAGCTGGGGGGCGACCCGATCCAGACGCCGCCGCCGCCCCCCCGACCGGAGGTCGAGGTCGCCGCCGAGCGCCTCCTCGAGCGGCTCCGCCGCGCCGAGCCCGGCGAGGATCGAGCCCTGGCCGCCGCCGAGCTCGTCGCCCAGGGGGAGCGAGCCCGCCCCGCGCTGCGAGAGGCCCTGGCCCGGGAGGAGGTCCTGATCGACCTCGTGCGCGACCTGCTGGCGCGGGTGGGAGGAGGCGCCCAGGCGGACGAGCCGACGAAGGCGGCGCGGGAGCGACGCGCCGCCTGGGTGCTCGAGCCCTACCGCTTGGCCCTCGACCGGTTCACCGCCGGCGACCATTACGGCGCCCTGCGGCTGATCGACGCGATCCTGGCGATCGAGCCGGACACCCACCTGCAGCCCGAGCTGCGGCGCCTGCGCCGCCGCGCCCAGGACGAGGCCCTGCGCGCGAGCGTGCTGTCGGCGGAGCTGCGGCTCGGCGCCGAGGTGCTCACGCCGGGGCAGCGCTTGAACGGTCGGGTGGAGCTGCACAACCGCAGCGAGCAGCCGATCGTGCTGCGCATGCAGGAGCGGCCGGGCGCCTTCGGGCTGATCACCATCGACTTCGAGGAGCTCCTGCCGGGGGGAGCGCGCACCCGGATCCGCACCCAGCGCGCCGTCGAGCTGCCGCGCGGCGCGCTGACCCTGCAGCCGGGCGAACGGCACACGCTGCGGGTCGACCTGCCCTCGCCCCACGAGCAGCTGCAGCCGGGCACCGTCGGCCGCTACCGCCTGGGCGGGCGCCTGCGCGCCGGCACCATGCTGGTCGGCGACACCCCCTACTCGGTCTTCCTGCCCCTGCTCCCGCGCGAAGTCCTGGCCGTCCCCGGCGAGGACCGTCCGCTGACTCGAGCGCCGGCCGCTCGCTTCGACGAGGCGGTCGCCGCGGCCTCGCAGGGGACCCTGGCCGAGCGGCGCGAGCCGGCGCGGCAGGCCTTCGTCGCGGCCCTCCTCATGGCGCACCGCGAGCGCCAGGAGGCCCTGGCCGCCGTAGCCCAGGCCCTGGGCGAGGCGGAGGGCCCGCTCAGCGACGCCCTGTGCGCGGCGCTGGCCCGGATCACCGGGGAGCCGCTCAACTTCACACGCGAGGAGTGGCTCCTGTGGTGGGCCGGTCAGGCGGCGCGGCCGAGCGGCGGAGCGCGCTGAGGGGCGCTAGCGAGCTTGGCCATTCCTGACGTGCCCGTGCCCGTGCCCGGAAGGCTTTCGGGCGCGGGCACGGGCACCGGCACGGGCGCGATAGAATGCGCGCCCTGACCGCAGGAGGCCCCCCTTGAACAAGACCGCGCTCAACGAGGTCCACCGTCAGCTCGGCGCCCGCATGATCGAGTTCGGCGGCTGGGAGATGCCCGTCCACTACGAGAGCATCGTGGCCGAGCACAAGGGCGTGCGCGAAGGCGTGGGCCTGTTCGATCTGCAGCACATGGGGCGGCTGCGCTTCACCGGGCCCGACCGGGCGGCGGCCCTCGATCGCTTCCTGACCAACGACGTGGCGGGCACCCCCAGCGGCCGCGCTCGCTACGCCGTGATCACCCGCGAAGACGGCGGCGCCCTCGACGACTGCATCTACTACGTGCTGCCCGAGGCGATCGTGCTGATCGTCAACGCCAGCAACCGCGAGGCGGTGCTGGAGTGGATCCGCCCGCGGCTGGAAGGCGACGTCACCCTCAGCGACGAGACCGACAGGTGGGCCATGCTCGCGGTGCAGGGGCCCAAGGCGCCCGACGTGCTCGGCCCGCTGATCGACCTGTCCCTCAAGAAGCTCAAGTACTACCGCTGCCAGGGCGCAATGGTGCTGGGCGAGCCGTGCTTCGTGGCGCGCACCGGCTACACGGGCGAGATCGGCTACGAGCTGGTGTTCGACGCCCGGGAGGCGGAGCGCATGTGGGCGGCGCTCCTGCATCACGGGCGCGAACACGGGATCCGGCCGGTCGGGCTGGGCGCGCGCGACTCCCTGCGCCTCGAGGCGGGCATGCCGCTGTACGGCCACGAGCTCGACCTCGAGAGCCCCCCCCTGGAGGCGGACCTCGACTTCGCGATCAAGCTGGACGCGGGCGACTTCTACGGCCGCGACGCCCTGCGCAAGGTGCGCGAGGAGGGGCCGCGCCGCAAGCTGGTCGGCTTCACGGTCGAGGGGCGGCGGATCCCCCGCCAGGGCGCGCGGGTGCTGCGCGGCGGCGAGGAGCAGGGGGTGGTGACCAGCGGCACCAAGAGCCCCATGCTCGACCAGGTGATCTGCCTGGCCTATGTCCCGCGGGCGCTGGCGGAGGAGGCCGAGGGGTGGGAGGTGGAGATCTCGGGGCGCAGCTACCCCCTGACCCGCGCGCAGCTGCCCTTCTTCAGCAAGACCAGGAGCTCGGGGTGAGCGACGCGTCCACCGCCTCCATCGACCTCGACTACGCCGCCCTGGTCCTGCGCCACGAGGCGACCGCGATCGAGGGTCTGGTGGCGCGGATCCGCCCCGCGACCTTCGGCCGCGCCGCCGCCATGGTCTTGAGCTGCCGCGGGCGGGTGGTCGTGACCGGCATGGGCAAGGCCTACCTGATCGGGCAGAAGATCTCGGCCACCCTGGCCTCGACCGGCACCCCCTCGCACGCCCTGCACGCGGCCGAGGCGCTGCACGGCGACCTGGGCCGCGTCACGGCCGGCGACCTGGCGCTGGTGATCAGCAACAGCGGCCGGACCCGGGAGTGCGTCGAGCTGCTGGCGCCCCTCAAGAAGCTGGGCGTGCCGGTGGTCGCCATGACGGGCGACGTCACCTCGCCGCTGGGCGAGAACGCCGAGGTGGTCCTCGACATCGGCAACCTGGACGAGGCCTGCCCCCTGGGGCTCGCGCCCACCACCACCACCACCGCCATGCTGGCGCTGGGGGACGCGCTGGCCCTCACGGTGCTCAAGCACCGCAAGTTCACCGCCGAGGAGTTCGCCTTCTTCCACCCCGGCGGCAGCCTGGGGCGCAAGCTCATGAAGGTGGAGGAGGTCATGCGCAAGGGTAGCCGCCACGCGGTGATCGCCCAGGACGCGCCGGTCGTGGACGCCCTGCTCGAGATCACCAACGCCCGGGCCGGGTCGATCACCGTCACCGACGGCGGCGGCCGGCTGGTGGGGATCTTCACCGACGGCGACCTGCGCCGGCACCTCGCCAAGGGCGGCGCCCTCGAGGGCCTCGTGGTCGCCGACCTCATGACCAAGGACCCGACCACCATTCAGGTCGGCCGTCTGGCGAGCGAGGCCGCCCATCTGATCCACGAGCGCAAGATCGACGAGCTGCCGGTGGTCGACGCCGACGGCCGCCCGGCGGGGGTGGTCGACATCCAGGACATCCTGGGCACCGTCGGCTAGGTGAGGGGGCACGATTCCGAGTCGCTCGTCGCGCGGCACCTAGCGGCTAGCAGTTAGCCATTAGCTGTTAGAGCTGTCGCTCCTCGAGAGCTCCTCGCCAGCGGCCTGGACAAGGCGCGACAGCAGCTAACTGCTAACCGCTAACTGCTAACCGCTCGTGCCCGGATCAAACCGAGCAGCAGCGCAGCGAGCCTGGCAGGAGAGAGAGAAGACGACGCCGAGTCGTGCCCCCTCATTTGGTCAGGCCGAGGCTGCGCCCGCGGCGGCGGGCCGCGCCGCCCGCCCCTGGCCGTCGACCGGCAACCTCACCCGGAACAGGCTCCCCTGCCCCGGCGCCGACTCCAGCTCCACCTCGCCGCCGTGGGCGGCGATCAGCCCGTAGCAGATCGACAGGCCCAGGCCGGTGCCGTTCTCGGTCTTGGTGGTGAAGAAGGGCTCCCACACCCGCGCCTGGGTGGCGGCGTCCATGCCGAGGCCGGTGTCGGCGACGCTCACCTCCACGGCCGGCGTCCCGTCCCCCAGGTTGACGTCCCCGCGCGAGGCGAGGGTCAGCATTCCTCCGTCGGGCATGGCGTCCACGGCGTTGATCAGCAGGTTGAGCAGCACCTGCTCCACCTCGTCCTGGCTGGCGCGGACCGGCGGGAGGCCCGCCGCCAGCTCGTCGCAGACCGTGACGCCGCGCCGGGTGGCGTTGGAGGCGATCAGGCTCAGCGCCTGACGCGCCGGGGCGTTGAGGTCGAGGGGGACGCGCACCGTGTCGGTGGGGCGGCAGTAGCCGAGCAGCTTGCGGGTCAGGCCGGAGATCCGGTCGCACTGCGCCGCCACCTTGCCCAGCTCCACGCGGACCTTGTCGGGGAGGTCGTGCTCGGAGGAGAGGATGAGGCGCGCCTTGCCGCTGATGATCCCGATCGGGTTGTTGATCTCGTGGGCGACGTTCCCGGCCAGCTCGCCCAGGGCGGCCAGCTTGCCGGCCTGCACCAGCCGCTGCTCCATCTGCTTGCGCTCGGTCACGTCGAAGGCGAACCAGATCGCGCCCTCGCCGCGCGCGGCGTCGAAGCACACGAAGTTCTCGAACCACCACGGCTCGCCGGAGGTCGCGCCCTCGCTGAGGAACCGCACGCTCTCGCCAGCCAGCGCGCGGCGCAGCGGGTCGCGACCCTCGGGGTCGCGCAGCGCTCCCGTCGGCGGGCTGGCGCCGGGGCGGACCTCCTGCCGCGCCAGGCCCTCCCCCAGCATCTCGGTCACGCGGCCGCTCGCGTCGAGGCGACACACCGCGACCGGGACGCTGGCGAGCATGACGTCGAGCACCTGGCTCTTGCGCCGCAGCTCCTCCTCGGTGCGGGCCCGCTCGACCGCGTAGCGCACCGACCGCTCCAGCAGCGTGCTCTCGAGCGCGTCCTTGGTCACGAAGTCGGCGGCGCCGGCCCGCATCGCCTCCAGGTCCACCTCGGGGTCCCCCACCCCCGTCAGCAGGATCATGGGCGCCCGCACCCCGCGGCTCCGCCCTTCGCTCACCAGCTCGATCCCGGTGCGCGCCCCCAGGCAGTAGTCGATCAGGTACACGTCGTGCGCGCGCCGCGACAGCGCCGCCAGTCCTGCCTCGTAGCTGCTCGCCCATTCGACCTCGTACGTGGCCAGGCGAGCGTCCCCGAGCGAACCGGCGACCAGGACGAACACGTCCTCGTCGTCGTCGACCAGCAGCACTCGGATGGCGGCGCTCATGACTACGGCCGCGCCTCGGCCGGCAGGTCGACGATCTCGAACCAGTACTCGCTCAGGCTGCGCATGATCCTGGCGAGGTTCTCGAACGTCACCGGCTTGCTGATGAACGAGCTCGCCCCCAGGTCGTAGGTGCGGTACACGTCCTCCTCGGCCTGGGAGGTGGTCAGGACGACCACCGGGATCCGCCGCAGCTCCGGGTCGGCCTTGATCTCGCTCAGCGCCTCGCGGCCGTCCTTCCGCGGCATGTTGAGGTCGAGCAGGATCAGGCCCGGGCGCGGCGCCTCCTCGGAGGCCCACCGTCCGCGCCGCTTGAGGTAGTCGAGCAGCTCCTCGCCGTCGCCGACGAAGCGGATGTCGTTGGTGAGGCGCGCGGCGTGCAGCGCCTCTCTGGTCATCACGCAGTCCTCTTCGTCATCGTCGGCCATGAGGATGGTGATCGTGCGTCGTTGGGGTGCCATGCCCGCTCTCCTTGTGCAGAGGGCTCCACCGGCAGGCAGAACGAGAACCGCGCGCCCTCGCCCGGCCGCCCCTCGGCCTGGATCGTGCCGCCGTGCCGCTCGACGATCTTGCGGCACACCGCCAGCCCGATCCCGGTCCCCTCGTACTCGCTGCGCCCGTGGAGGCGCTGGAAGATCCCGAAGATCCGCTCGCCGTACTTGGCGTCGAACCCGATCCCGTTGTCCGCGACCACCACCCGCGCCCGCGGCCTGCCGTCCGCGTCTGGGTCCGCGGGCTCGGCGCTCACCTCGACGGCGGGCGGGACGCCCGGGCGCGAGAACTTGAGCGCGTTCGCCAGCAGGTTCTGGAGGAGCTGGCGCATCTGCAGGGGGTCCGCCAGGACCACCGGCAGGTCACCCACGGTGACGGCGCCGTCCATCTCCTCCACCCTCGTCTCGAGGTCCGACAGCACCTCGCTGGCGATCGTCCTCAGGTCGAC